>NZ_CBFHAZ010000009.1:0-107872 GCF_965653655.1 Pseudomonas onubensis
GTGTGTCAGTTACTGGTTCATTGACTGACACACCGCATTCGCGAGCAAGCCCGCTCCCACATTTAGACCTCCATCGGTTTTAACAACTGCACAGCGCGTTATCCAGCACTTTGCGCAGTTCCAGCGGGTGGTCCACCACCACGTCGGCCCCCCAGTTGCGTGGGTTGTCGTCCGGGTGGATGTAGCCGAAGGTGACTGCCGCCGTGCGGGTGCCGGCGTCGCGGCCAGACTCGATGTCGCGCAGGTCATCGCCCACGAACAACACGCTGGCCGGGTGCAGGTCGAGCATCTTGCACGCCAGAATCAGCGGCTCGGGGTCTGGCTTGCTGTGCTTCACGTGGTCCGGGCAGATCAGCAGCGCCGAACGCTCGGCCAGGCCCAGTTGCTGCATGATTGGTTCGGCAAAACGCAACGGCTTGTTGGTGACCACACCCCAGACCAGTTTGGACTTTTCGATGTCTTCGAGCAGTTCGGCCATGCCGTCGAACAGCTTGCTGTGGATGGCGCAGCCTTTGAGGTAACGCTCCAGGAACTCCAGGCGCAGCTCTTCAAAGCCAGGCGACTCTGGGTCCATCGAGAAGGTCACGGCGACCATCGCTCGCGCACCACCGGAAATTTCATCGCGGATATGCTGGGGGTTGATCGGCTCCAGGCCTCGGTCGGCGCGCATGGCCTGGCAGATGGCGATAAAGTCCGGCGCGGTGTCCAGCAAAGTGCCGTCCATGTCGAAGAGAACTGCTCGCAACTTCACAGGCTTACTCCTCGCGCAGGGTCTGGATCATGTAGTTGACGTCAACGTCGCTGGCCAGCTTGTAGTGCTTGGTCAGCGGGTTGTAGGTCAGGCCGATGATGTCCTTGACGGTCAGCCCGGCCTGACGGCTCCAGGCGCCCAGTTCGCTCGGGCGGATGAATTTCTTGAAGTCGTGGGTGCCGCGCGGCAGCAGCTTCATGATGTATTCGGCGCCGATGATCGCGAACAGGTAGGCCTTGGGGTTGCGGTTGATGGTGGAGAAGAACACCTGGCCGCCCGGCTTGACCATACGAAAGCAGGCGCGGATCACCGAGGACGGGTCTGGCACGTGCTCGAGCATCTCAAGGCAAGTAACCACGTCGAACTGCTCAGGCATCTCTTCGGCCAGGGCTTCGGCGGTGATCTGGCGGTATTCGACGCTCACGCCGGATTCCAGCTGGTGCAGTTGGGCCACGGCCAGCGGCGCCTCGCCCATGTCGATGCCCATCACGGTAGCGCCGCGCTGGGCCATGGCTTCGCTGAGGATGCCGCCGCCGCAACCGACGTCCAGCACCTTCTTGCCCGCCAGGTTGGCGCGCTCGTCAATCCAGTTGACGCGCAGCGGGTTGATGTCATGCAGTGGTTTGAACTCGCTTTCGCGGTCCCACCAGCGGTGGGCCAGGGCTTCAAACTTGGCGATTTCGGCGTGGTCGACGTTGCTCATGGTGAATCCTCTAAATCTGATAAATCGGTTATTCAGCCCTGAACGCTGGGTTCAAGACCTTCGTTATTCGCTGTGCCCGCTGATCCGTTGGCCCCAGGCGATGGCCGTGGCGGTCAACTGTTGTTCATCCATGCGGGTTAATCGCCGGTCGTCGAGCAACTGCTTGCCGGCGACCCAAAGGTGTTTCACGCACTCGCGTCCGGTGGCATATATAAGCGTTGAGACCGGGTCGTAGATCGGTTGTTGCGCCAGCCCCGAAAGATCAAAGGCGACGATATCCGCCGCCTTGCCGACTTCGAGCGAGCCAATCTCGCTGTCCAGGCCCATGGCGCGTGCCCCATTGAGCGTAGCCATGCGCAGGGCGCGATGGGCGTCCAGGGCGGTGGCCGAGCCGGCGACAGCCTTGGCCAGCATCGCCGCCGTGCGGGTTTCGCCCAACAGGTCGAGGTCATTGTTGCTGGCCGCGCCGTCGGTGCCGATGGCCACGTTCACGCCAGCCTGCCACAGGCGCTCCACCGGGCAAAAGCCGCTGGCCAGTTTCAGGTTCGATTCCGGGCAATGGATGACGCTCGTGTTGCTTTCTACCAGCAAAGCCAGGTCGTCCTCGCTGATTTGGGTCATATGAACGGCCTGGAAGCGTGGGCCGAGCAGGCCGAGGCGGCCCAGGCGCGCCAGCGGACGTTCGCCGGTCTTGTCCACGGCTTGTTGCACTTCGAAGGCGGTTTCGTGCACATGCATATGGATGGCCGCGTCCAGCTCTTCGGCGATCACCCGGATCTTTTCCAGGTTCTCATCGCTTACGGTGTAGGGCGCGTGGGGGCCGAAGGTGATCTTGATGCGTGGGTGGTGCTTGAGGTCGCCGAACAGCTCCACGCCCTGGCGAATCGCCTCATCGGCGCTGCTGGCGCCGGGAATCGGGAAGTCGAGGATCGGCAGCGCGATCTGCGCGCGCATGCCGCTGTTGTGTACGCAGTCGCTGGCGACCTTGGGGTAGAAGTACATGTCCGAGAAGCAGGTGATGCCGCCCTTGAGCTGTTCGGCGATGGCCAGGTCGGTGCCGTCGCGCACGAAGGCTTCATCGACCCATTTGGCTTCGGCGGGCCAGATGTGTTTTTCCAGCCAGGTCATCAGCGGCAGATCGTCGGCCAGGCCGCGAAACAGGCTCATCGCCGCGTGGCCGTGGGCGTTGATCAAGCCGGGACTGAGCAGCATGCCCGGCAGCTCGCGCACTTCTGTGGCGGCCAGCTTCAGCGCGGCGGCGCGCGGCCCGATAAACGCAATGCGCCCGTCACGGATGCCCAGGCCGTGCTCCTTGAGCACCACGCCAGCGGGTTCGACAGGTACCAGCCAGGTTGGCAGCAGCAATAAGTCGAGCGGGGCGGCAGTGGAGGTCATCGCAGGCTTCTTCCCAGGCAGCTATAAAAGAAGGGCGAAGTATACCCGAGCGTCCTGGCTGGCGGATCGCTATAATCGGCGGCTTTTGTTCATGAGTGCGGGGTAAGGGATGCGCGACCGACTGTTAGCTGCAGAGAAAGTGAAGGCCATCGATTGGCGTGATGGCGCACTGCACCTGCTCGATCAGCGTGCCTTGCCCTCACGGGAAACCTGGGTGGCCTGCACCTCGGCGGCTGAAGTCGCCCAGGCCATTCGCACTATGACCGTGCGTGGCGCACCGGCCATCGGCATCAGTGCCGCCTACGGCCTGGTGCTGGCCGCCCGCGAGCGGATCGCCGAGGGCGGTGACTGGCAGGCGGCGTGGGAAGAAGACTACGCATTGCTGGCTGATAGCCGTCCGACCGCCGCGAACCTGTTCTGGGCCTTGAAGCGCATGCGTGACCGCCTCGATCGGGTCAAAAAGCACGCCGACCCCTTGGCGGTGCTGGAAGCCGAAGCCATTGCGATCCATGAAAGCGACCGCGAAGCCAACCTGGTCATGGCCCAGTTGGGCCTCGAACGGATTCGCAAGCACCAGGGCAATGCCCAGGCGATCCTCACCCATGGCAATGCGGGCGCCCTGGCTACCGGCGGCGTGGGCACGGCCCTTGGGGTGATCCGCGCGGCGTTCCTGGAAGGTTTGGTCGAGCATGTCTACGTCAACGAAACCCGCCCCTGGCTGCAAGGTTCGCGGCTGACCGCGTGGGAGCTGGCGGGCGAGGGCATCCCGGTCACGGTGAATGCCGACTCGGCCGGTGCACATATCCTCAAGACCAAAGGCGTGACCTGGGTCGTGGTAGGCGCCGATTGCATTGCGGCCAATGGTGACGTGATCGGCCCGATCGGCACTTATCAATTGGCGGTGTGTGCCATGCACCACGGCGTGCGTTTTATGGTGGTGGCGCCCAGTTCGACCCTCGACTTGATGATGGCCACCGGTGATGATGTGAGCCTGGAAGAGCGCGATTCGGCTGAGTTGCTGGAGGTAAACGGCCAGCGGCTGGAGGTTGCGGCGTTTAATCCGGTCTTCGATGTGACGCCGGCGGACCTGATTGATGTGATCGTGACCGAAAAAGGCATTGTCGAACGGCCTGATACCGCCAAGCTGGCCAAGTTGATGTGCCGTAAGCGCCTGCATTAAGGAAGGTGGCGCTTCTGAGATTGCATTCGCGAGCAAGCCCGCTCCCACACTTGAATTGTGAACACATTCAAGTGTGGGAGCGGGCTTGCTCGCGAATGGGCCTTCAAAGTCAATAAAATCCTTGGATCTGTACCTTGAAAATAGCATCAACGCACTTCTGAGCCTCTCTCGTCCCCCTCAAGCCTGTCATCCGTCAAATTACTAGCCTCCATGCGCATCAGGGGGATAGGTGCGTGGCGGCGATTGTGATAACATCCGGCGGTTTCCATGGCCACCCCAAGGGGTGGCCCATAACGTGCAGATCCGTGTCATAACTCGTTGATTTGTCGTAAGTCGTTGTCAGGCACCGTGCCGGCAACGGCGAGCTTCGTTCGTCCCATATGGATGCGACGAGGTTTCACCCGAAAAAGGAATCAGGCTTCTCATGGGCGAACTGGCCAAAGAAATCCTCCCGGTCAATATCGAAGACGAGCTGAAACAGTCCTACCTCGACTACGCGATGAGCGTAATTGTCGGTCGGGCACTGCCTGATGCGCGCGATGGCTTGAAGCCCGTGCACCGGCGTGTGCTGTTCGCGATGAGCGAGCTGGGTAACGACTGGAACAAGCCGTACAAGAAATCTGCCCGTGTTGTCGGTGACGTGATCGGTAAGTATCACCCTCACGGCGACACTGCGGTGTACGACACCATCGTTCGGATGGCCCAGCCGTTTTCCCTGCGCTACCTGCTGGTAGACGGCCAGGGCAACTTCGGTTCGGTCGACGGCGACAACGCCGCGGCCATGCGATACACCGAAGTGCGCATGACCAAGCTGGCGCACGAGCTGCTGGCCGACCTGCACAAAGAAACCGTGGACTGGGTGCCGAACTACGACGGCACCGAGATGATCCCGGCCGTCATGCCGACCCGTATTCCCAACCTGCTGGTCAACGGCTCCAGCGGTATCGCCGTGGGCATGGCCACCAACATCCCGCCGCACAACCTCGGTGAAGTCATCGACGGTTGCCTGGCCCTCATCGACAACCCTGAGCTGACCGTCGACGAGCTGATGCAATACATCCCCGGTCCGGACTTCCCGACTGCCGCGATCATCAACGGTCGTGCCGGCATCATCGAAGCCTACCGTACCGGCCGTGGCCGCATTTATATGCGTGCCCGCTCGATGATCGAAGACATCGACAAGGTCGGTGGCCGCCAGCAGATCGTTATCACCGAACTGCCTTACCAGCTGAACAAGGCGCGCCTGATCGAGAAGATCGCCGAGCTGGTTAAAGAGAAGAAGCTCGAAGGCATCACTGAACTGCGCGACGAGTCCGACAAAGACGGTATGCGCGTGGTGATCGAGCTGCGTCGTGGCGAAGTGCCTGAGGTGATCCTCAACAACCTCTACGCCCAGACCCAGCTGCAAAGCGTGTTTGGTATCAACGTGGTGGCCCTGATCGACGGCCGCCCGCGCATCCTGAACCTCAAGGACCTGCTCGAAGCCTTCGTGCGTCACCGCCGCGAAGTGGTCACCCGCCGCACCGTGTTCGAACTGCGCAAGGCCCGCGAACGCGGGCACATCCTGGAAGGCCAGGCGGTTGCGCTGTCGAACATCGACCCGGTGATCGCGCTGATCAAGGCTTCGCCGACGCCGTCGGAAGCCAAGGAAGCCCTGATCAAGATGCCGTGGGAATCCAGCGCCGTCGTGGCGATGGTTGAACGTGCCGGTGCCGATTCGTGCCGCCCGGAGACCCTGGACCCGCAATACGGCCTGCGTGACGGCAAATACTTCCTGTCGCCGGAACAGGCCCAGGCCATTCTGGAACTGCGTTTGCACCGCTTGACCGGCCTGGAACACGAGAAACTGCTGGCCGAGTACCAGGAGATTCTCAACCAGATCGGCGAGCTGATCCGCATCCTCAACAGCGCTGTGCGCCTGATGGAAGTGATCCGCGAAGAACTGGAAGTGATCCGCGCCGAATACGGCGACGTGCGCCGCACCGAGATCCTCGATGCGCGCCTGGACCTGACCCTGGGTGACATGATCCCGGAAGAAGAGCGTGTGGTGACCATCTCCCACGGTGGCTACGCCAAGACCCAGCCGTTGGCTGCGTACCAGGCTCAGCGTCGTGGCGGTAAGGGTAAATCGGCTACCGGCGTGAAGGATGAGGACTACATCGCTCACCTGCTGGTTGCCAACAGCCACACCACGCTGTTGCTGTTCTCCAGCAAAGGCAAGGTGTACTGGCTCAAGACCTACGAGATTCCGGAAGCCTCCCGCGCAGCCCGTGGTCGTCCGCTGGTCAACCTGCTGCCGCTGGACAGTGATGAATACATCACCACCATGTTGCCAGTCGAGGAATACACCGAAGGTCACTTCATCTTCATGGCCACCGCCAAAGGCACCGTGAAGAAGACCCCGCTGGAATCCTTCAGTCGCCAGCGCAGCGTGGGCCTGATCGCCCTGGAGCTGGACGAAGGCGACGTACTGATCTCCGCGGCCATCACCGATGGCGAGCGTGAAGTCATGCTGTTCTCCGACGGCGGCAAAGTGACACGCTTCAAGGAATCCGACGTTCGCGCCATGGGCCGTACCGCCCGCGGTGTACGCGGCATGCGTCTGCCGGAAGGGCAGAAGCTGATTTCGATGCTGATCCCGGAAGAAGGCAGCCAGATCCTCACCGCTTCGGCGCGTGGTTATGGCAAACGCACCGCCATCAGCGAGTTCCCGGAGTACAAGCGTGGCGGCCAGGGCGTGATCGCCATGGTCAGCAACGACCGCAACGGCCGTCTGGTCGGCGCGGTACAGGTGCTTGATGGCGAGGAGATCATGCTGATTTCCGACCAGGGCACTCTGGTGCGTACCCGTGTGGCTGAAGTGTCGAGCCTGGGCCGTAACACCCAGGGCGTGACGCTGATCAAGCTGGCCAGCGACGAAACGCTGGTAGGCCTGGAGCGCGTCCAGGAGCCATCGGAAGTCGAAGGCGAAGAGTTGGAAGGCGAAGACGGTGCGGTATTCGATGGCGAGGTGATCGCAGCCGGCGATGACAACGTCGAAGAGCCAACCCTCGATGCTGCCGCAGACGAAGAAGAACCGCAGGAATAAGCGGACACACAGGGGGGCGGATGAAGATTCGCCCCCTTGTTGTTTGTCCGTATGGAAATATCGACAGCCATGGAGATCTAGTGTGGGAGCGGGTGTCGGCTGATATGTTTGCGTGACTACCACCAGATCAGAGTGAGATTGGATGTGAGCAAGAGAGCCTATAACTTCTGTGCCGGTCCCGCGGCGCTTCCTGAAGCAGTCCTGCAGCGTGCGCAGGGTGAACTCCTCGACTGGCATGGAAAAGGCCTCTCCGTGATGGAAATGAGCCATCGCAGCGATGAGTTTGTGTCCATCGCCACCAAGGCCGAGCAGGATCTGCGCGACTTGCTGGGCATCCCTTCCAACTACAAAGTGCTGTTTCTGCAAGGCGGCGCAAGCCAGCAGTTTGCTCAGATTCCGCTGAATCTGTTGCCCGAAGACGGCACTGCCGACTATATCGACACCGGTATCTGGGGCCAGAAGGCGATTGAAGAGGCGTCGCGCTACGGTCACGTCAACGTGGCGGGCACCGCCAAGCCTTACGACTACTTCGCCATTCCCGGTCAGAACGAGTGGAAGCTGTCCAAAGACGCGGCCTACGTTCACTACGTCGCCAACGAAACCATCGGCGGCCTGGAGTTTGACTGGGTGCCGCAAGTGGGTGACGTGCCGTTGGTGTGCGACATGTCTTCGGACATCCTCTCGCGCCCGATCGATGTGTCCAAATACGGCATGATCTACGCCGGTGCGCAGAAGAACATCGGCCCGAGCGGCATCCTGGTCAACATCATCCGCGAAGACCTGCTGGGTCGCGCGCGTTCGCTGTGCCCGACCATGCTCAACTACAAGGTCGCGGCCGATAATGGCTCGATGTACAACACGCCACCGGCGTTCGCCTGGTATCTGTCGGGCCTGGTGTTCGAGTGGCTGAAAGAGCAGGGCGGTGTGGCCGCCATGGGCAAGCTGAACGAAGAGAAGAAGCGCACCCTGTACGACTTCATCGACGCCAGCGGCTTGTACAGCAACCCGATCAACCTCACCGACCGCTCGTGGATGAACGTACCGTTCCGCCTGGCCGATGACCGCCTGGACAAGCCATTCCTGGCCGGTGCCGACGCGCGCGGCCTGCTGAACCTCAAGGGCCACCGTTCGGTCGGTGGCATGCGCGCCTCCATCTACAACGCTGTCGACATCCACGCGATCAACGCGCTGGTTGCCTACATGGCAGAGTTCGAAAAGGAACACGGCTAATGTCTGAGCAAGAACTCAAGGCCCTGCGTGTACGCATCGACAGCCTGGACGAGAAAGTCCTGGAGCTGATCAGTGAGCGTGCGCGCTGCGCCCAGGAAGTTGCCCGCGTGAAGATGGCGTCCCTGGCCGAAGGCGAAGTGCCGGTGTTCTACCGGCCTGAGCGTGAAGCCCAGGTACTCAAGCGCGTGATGGAACGCAATAAAGGCCCGTTGGGCAACGAAGAGATGGCGCGGTTGTTCCGTGAAATCATGTCGTCGTGCCTGGCGCTGGAGCAGCCGCTGAAAGTGGCATACCTCGGCCCGGAAGGCACCTTCACCCAAGCGGCGGCCATGAAGCATTTCGGCCACGCGGTGATCAGCAAGCCGATGGCGGCCATCGACGAAGTGTTCCGCGAAGTGGCGGCCGGTGCGGTGAATTTTGGCGTGGTGCCGGTGGAAAACTCCACCGAAGGCGCGGTCAACCACACGCTGGACAGCTTCCTTGAGCACGACATGGTGATCTGCGGCGAAGTTGAGCTGCGTATCCACCACCACCTGTTGGTGGGCGAGAACACCAAGACCGACAGCATCAGCCGTATCTACTCCCACGCCCAATCGCTGGCCCAGTGCCGCAAGTGGTTGGACGCGCATTACCCGAATGTCGAGCGCGTGGCGGTGTCCAGCAACGCCGAAGCGGCCAAGCGGGTCAAGGGTGAGTGGAATTCGGCGGCTATCGCCGGTGACATGGCTGCGGGCCTGTATGGCCTGACGCGCCTGGCCGAAAAAATCGAAGATCGCCCGGACAACTCCACGCGCTTCTTGATGATCGGCAGTCAGGAAGTGCCGCCCACCGGCGACGACAAGACTTCGATCATCGTCTCCATGAGCAACAAGCCTGGCGCGCTGCACGAGCTGCTGGTGCCGTTCCACGATAACGGGATTGACCTGACGCGAATCGAAACTCGCCCTTCGCGCAGCGGTAAATGGACTTATGTGTTCTTTATCGACTTCATCGGCCATCACCGCGACCCACTGGTCAAAGGTGTGCTGGAGAAAATCAGTCAGGAAGCCGTGGCACTCAAGGTGCTGGGCTCTTACCCGAAAGCGGTTTTGTGAGGCTTTAACATGAGTGGCAACTTCCTCGCCCTGGCTCAGCCGGGCGTGCAACAACTGTCGCCTTACGTTCCAGGCAAGCCTGTGGACGAGCTGGCGCGTGAGTTGAACCTGGACCCGTCGAAGATCGTAAAGCTGGCCAGTAACGAAAACCCGTTGGGCCCAAGCCCCAAGGTGCTGGCGGCGATTCGTGAAGAATTGACCGAGCTGACCCGCTACCCGGACGGTAATGGCTTCGCACTCAAGTCGCTGCTGGCGGAAAACTGCCGCGTCGAGCTGACCCAAGTTACTTTGGGCAACGGTTCCAACGACATTCTTGAGCTGGTTGGCCGTGCGTACCTGGCGCCGGGCTTGAATGCGGTGTTCAGCGAGCACGCGTTCGCCGTTTACCCGATCGTGACCCAGGCCGTGGGCGCTGACGCCCGCGTCATTCCTGCCAAGGATTGGGGCCATGACCTGCCGGCCATGCTGGCGGCCATCGACGCGCAAACCCGCGTGGTGTTTATCGCCAACCCGAACAACCCGACCGGTACCTGGTTCGACGCCCAGGCGCTGAACGACTTCCTGCAGGACGTGCCCGAGCACGTGCTGGTGGTGCTGGACGAGGCCTACATCGAGTACGCCGAAGGCAGCGACTTGCCGGACGGCCTGGACTTCCTGGCGGCTTACCCGAACCTGCTGGTGTCGCGCACCTTCTCCAAGGCCTACGGCCTGGCATCGCTGCGCGTGGGTTACGGCTTGTCCACCGCGGTGGTTGCCGATGTGCTCAACCGCGTGCGCCAGCCGTTCAACGTCAACAGCCTCGCCCTGGCGGCGGCGTGTGCGGCGGTCAAGGATGCCGAGTACCTGGAAGAGGGCCGGCGCATCAACGAAAGCGGCATGTTGCAGCTGCAGGAAGGTTTCCGTGCGCTGGGCCTGGGCTGGATTCCCTCCAAGGGCAACTTCATTTGTGTGGACCTCGGCCAAGTCGCCGCGCCGGTGTTCCAGGGCCTGCTGCGTGAGGGCGTGATCGTGCGCCCGGTGGCTAACTACGGCATGCCGAACCACCTGCGTATCACCATTGGTTTGCCGGCTGAAAACAGCCGCTTCCTGGAGGCGTTGGCCAAGGTTCTGGCTCGTGGTTGATGTCACTGCATTGCAACCTGCTGTGCCTATGATCGGTCGCCTGGTGGTGGTCGGCCTGGGGTTGATCGGCGGCTCCTTCGCCAAAGGCCTGCGTGAAAGCGGGCTGTGTGGCGAGGTGGTCGGTGTGGACCTGGACCCGCAATCGCGCAAGCTGGCGGTGGAGCTGGGTGTGGTGGACCGCTGTGAGGCAGACCTCGCGCTGGCGTGCCAGGGCGCGGATGTGATCCAGCTCGCGGTGCCGATTCTGGCGATGGAGAAGTTGCTGGCCTTGCTGGCGGACATGGACCTTGGCCAGGCGATCCTCACGGACGTCGGCAGTGCCAAAGGCAATGTGGTGCGCGCCGCCAAACTCGCCTTTGGCGGCATGCCGGCGCGTTTTGTGCCGGGCCATCCGATTGCCGGTTCCGAGCAGAGCGGCGTCGAGGCGTCCAATGCGCAGTTGTTCCGTCGCCATAAGGTGATTCTGACCCCGCTTGAGCAGACCGATCCAGCGGCCTTGGCGGTGGTGGATCGCCTGTGGCGCGAGCTGGGCGCGGATGTCGAGCACATGCAGGTTGAGCGCCACGACGAAGTGTTGGCGGCGACCAGCCATTTGCCGCACTTGCTGGCCTTTGGCTTGGTGGATTCTTTGGCCAAGCGCAACGAAAACCTTGAGATTTTCCGTTACGCCGCCGGCGGCTTTCGCGATTTCACGCGGATTGCCGGCAGTGACCCGGTGATGTGGCACGACATCTTCCTCGCCAATCGCGAAGCCGTGTTGCGCACCCTGGACACCTTCCGCAGTGACCTCGACGCCTTGCGCGATGCGGTGGATGCGGGGGATGGCCATCAATTATTGGGCGTGTTCACCCGTGCGCGGGTGGCGCGTGAGCATTTCAGCAAGATCCTGGCGCGCCGGGCCTACATGGAAACCGCTGTGAACGCCGATGAGCAGAGCTTTCTCGCCAACCCGGGTGGCCGCTTGAGCGGGCAGATCCGGGTGCCGGGCGACAAGTCGATCTCCCATCGCTCGATCATGCTGGGCTCATTGGCCGACGGCGTGACCGAAGTCGAAGGTTTCCTCGAAGGCGAAGATGCCCTGGCAACCCTGCAGGCGTTTCGTGACATGGGCGTGGTCATTGAAGGGCCGCACCATGGGCGCGTGACGATCCATGGTGTGGGTTTGCACGGTTTGCAGCCGGCACCGGGGCCGATCTACCTGGGTAACTCCGGCACATCGATGCGTTTGCTCTGCGGGTTACTCGCGGCGCAGCGCTTTGACAGTGTATTGACCGGTGATGCATCGCTGTCCAAGCGCCCGATGAGCCGCGTGGCCAAGCCGCTGCGGGAAATGGGGGCAGTGATCGAAACCGGGCCGGACGGGCGTCCACCGCTGACGATTCGCGGTGGCCAGACGCTCAAAGGCGTGGATTATTCGATGCCGATGGCCAGTGCGCAGGTTAAGTCCTGCCTGTTGCTGGCCGGCTTGTATGCCGAGGGCAAGACCTCGGTGACCGAGCCTGCGCCAACCCGTGACCATACCGAGCGGATGTTGCGCGGCTTTGGTTATCCGGTGGACGTGGCGGGGGCTACCGCGTCTGTCGAGTCGGGCCATGCGTTGACGGCGACACATATAGAAGTGCCAGGGGATATTTCCTCTTCGGCGTTCTTTCTGGTGGCAGCTTCGATTGCCGAAGGCTCCGAGTTGTTGCTGGAGCACGTGGGCGTCAACCCGACCCGCACCGGCGTGATCGATATCCTGCGGCTGATGGGCGCGGATATCACCCTGGAAAACCCGCGTGAAGTGGGCGGTGAGCCGGTTGCCGACCTGCGCGTGCGCGCCGCTGCTTTAAAAGGCATCGAGATTCCCGAAGCCCTGGTGCCACTGGCGATCGACGAATTCCCGGTGTTGTTCGTGGCGGCGGCCTGTGCCGAAGGGCGCACCGTGCTGCTTGGCGCCGAAGAGCTGCGGGTCAAGGAGTCCGACCGCATCCAGGTCATGGCCGACGGTCTGTTGGCCCTCGGCGTGAAGTGTGAACCGACACCTGATGGGATTATCATTGACGGCGGCCCAATGGGCGGTGGCGAAGTGCAATCTCATGGTGATCACCGCATCGCCATGGCCTTCAGCGTGGCTTCCCTACGGGCGACGGCGCCGATTCGTATCCGTGACTGCGCCAACGTAGCTACATCTTTTCCGAACTTTCTTACACTGTGTGCCCATGTCGGCATCCGTGTTGCCCAAGAGGCTCAATTGTGAATATCAAAGCACCGGTGATTACCATCGACGGGCCAAGCGGCTCGGGCAAAGGCACGATCGCCGGCATTCTGGCCAAGCGCCTGGGCTGGTGCCTGCTGGATTCCGGCGCGCTATACCGCCTGCTGGCCTTTGCTGCACGCAACCATGGCGTCGACCTGACCAACGAAGAATCCCTGAAGCTGCTGGCGGCGCACCTTGATGTGCAGTTCGTCGGCGCGACGGAAGGTCATCCGCAGCGCATCATCCTTGAAGGTGATGACGTGACCGATGATCTGCGCAACGAACAAGTCGGCTCCTGGGCCTCCCAGGTTGCCGCGTTGCCGGCCGTGCGCGACGCATTGCTGCAGCGTCAGCGGGCGTTTCAGGAACCGCCGGGCCTGGTCGCCGATGGCCGTGACATGGGTACGGTGGTGTTTCCCGAAGCGCCGCTGAAGATTTTCCTGACCGCCAGCGCCGAGGAGCGTGCTCGCCGCCGCTACTTGCAGTTGAAGGGCAAAGTCGATGGTGTTAGTCTGTCGAGTCTGCTAGATGAGATCCGTGCACGCGATGAACGTGATACCCAGCGTGCGGTAGCCCCGCTAAAGCCGGCGGCTGACGCCATACAGCTGGATTCCACGGAGTTGTCCATCGAGCAGGTGCTGGAACGCATCTTGAGTGAAATCGCCATTCGCGATATCGCCGGGTGATCAAGAAGGCCGCAGGGGACCAGTCATAGTCCTGCGGTGGCTTCTTTTAACTGAAACTGACCCACACCGTCTGGGGTGTGGAGATGGGCGTATTCTTCGCCCTTATCAACAGGAATTAAAATGAGCGAAAGCTTTGCGGAACTCTTTGAAGAAAGCCTAAAAACCCTGAACCTTCAGGCAGGCTCCATCATCACCGGTGTTATCGTTGATATCGATTACCAAGCTCGCTGGGTAACCGTTCACGCTGGTCTGAAGTCTGAAGCTCTGATCCCGCTGGAACAGTTCTACAACGATGCTGGCGATCTGACTATCAATGTCGGTGACGAAGTTCACGTTGCTCTGGACTCGGTTGAAGACGGTTTCGGTGAAACCAAGCTGTCCCGTGAAAAAGCCAAGCGCGCTGAATGCTGGATTGTTCTCGAAGCAGCCTTCGCAGCTGAAGAAGTGGTCAAGGGCGTTATCAACGGTAAGGTTAAAGGCGGCTTCACTGTCGACGTTAACGGCATCCGTGCGTTCCTGCCAGGTTCTTTGGTCGACGTTCGTCCTGTGCGCGACACCACGCACCTGGAAGGCAAGGAACTCGAATTCAAGGTCATCAAACTCGACCAGAAGCGCAACAACGTTGTCGTTTCCCGTCGCAGCGTCCTGGAAGCAGAGAACTCCGCCGAGCGTGAAGCTCTGCTGGAATCCCTGCAGGAAGGCCAACAAGTCAAAGGTATCGTCAAGAACCTCACCGATTACGGCGCATTCGTCGATCTGGGTGGCGTCGATGGCCTGCTGCACATTACCGACATGGCTTGGAAGCGTATCAAGCATCCTTCCGAAATCGTCAACGTTGGCGACGAGATCGATGTCAAGGTTCTGAAGTACGATCGTGAGCGTAACCGCGTTTCCCTGGGCTTGAAGCAGCTGGGCGAAGATCCATGGGTTGCTATCAAAGCCCGTTACCCAGAAAGCACTCGCGTAACCGCGCGTGTTACCAACCTGACCGACTACGGCTGCTTCGCAGAGCTGGAAGAAGGCGTGGAAGGCCTGGTACACGTTTCCGAAATGGACTGGACCAACAAAAACATCCACCCTTCGAAAGTCGTACAAGTCGGCGACGAAGTGGAAGTTATGGTTCTGGACATCGACGAAGAACGTCGTCGTATCTCCCTGGGCATCAAGCAGTGCAAATCTAACCCATGGGAAGATTTCTCTGGCCAGTTCAACAAGGGCGATAAAATCTCCGGCACCATCAAGTCGATCACCGATTTCGGTATCTTCATTGGTCTGGACGGCGGCATCGACGGCCTGGTTCATCTGTCCGACATCTCCTGGAACGAAGTTGGCGAAGAAGCTGTTCGTCGTTTCAAGAAGGGCGACGAGCTGGACACCGTTATCCTGTCGGTTGACCCAGAGCGCGAGCGCATCTCCCTGGGTATCAAGCAACTGGAAAGCGATCCGTTCTCCGAGTACGTTCAAGAGAACGACAAAGGCGCAATCGTTAAGGGCATCGTGAAAGAAGTTGACGCTAAAGGCGCCATCATCACTCTGGCCGACGATATCGAAGCGACTCTGAAAGCCTCCGAAATCAGCCGTGACCGCGTTGAAGACGCGCGCAACGTTCTGAAAGAAGGCCAGGAAGTAGAAGCCAAGATCATCAGCGTTGACCGTAAGAGCCGCGTAATCCAGCTCTCCATCAAGTCGAAGGACGAGATCGAAGAGAAAGAAGCCATTCAGAGCCTGCGCGACAAGCCAGCCTCCACTGAGCCTTCTGCTGGTCCTACCACTCTGGGCGACCTGCTGCGTGCACAAATGGAAAAACAGAACTAAGTTCTGTCAGACCATAGAAAAAGGGCGACTTCGGTCGCCCTTTTTTGTGTCTGAAATTCGTTGAATCAACAAGTTAGAACCAAGGTGTGCAGCCCAGTGTCAGAGCTGACTATAGTTCTTAACACAGGAGTTCTTAACACAGGCTCCGCCGTGTCGTTGTTTCAATAAGGATTTGAATGAACAGGCTCATCGTATTATTTGCAGTGGCGCTACTTGCAGGCTGCACCGCCACCAGTGCCATAACCCACGCCAAGCGCGGCGTCAGCGGCATCGAGATCGACTGTTCGGGGCTTGGCAGCAGCTGGGACAAGTGTGAGAAGCGTGCCGCCCGTGAGTGCAAAATGCAGGGCTACAAGGTCATCACCCGTTCCAGTGACGCCAAGGACGAGGAGGGCGACTACCTGTTCGGCTGGAACCCTGCTGGCGCTGTTACTCGCACCATGCTGGTGATCTGTAAATGAGCGGGTCAGGCATGTGTTGCGGGTACCCATGGGTGCCGCAGATAAGTTGGCGGGTGGGCTGTTCAAATTCACCAAGTCATGCTAAAACCTTCGAAGCGCTTTTCCTAGCTGCTTGAAAAAGAAGGGAAAAATATGACGAAGTCGGAGTTGATCGAACGAATTGTCACCCATCAAGGGCTGCTTTCATCCAAGGATGTAGAGCTGGCTATCAAGACTATGCTTGAACAGATGTCCCAGTGCCTGGCTACCGGAGACCGCATTGAGATCCGTGGTTTTGGCAGCTTCTCCCTGCACTACCGCGCGCCGCGTGTAGGTCGGAACCCGAAAACCGGGCAGTCCGTCAGCCTTGACGGTAAGTTTGTGCCTCACTTCAAGCCGGGCAAGGAATTGCGCGATCGTGTGAACGAAGACGAGGAAGAAGGCGTCTGAGCCTTTTTGAGGTAGGAGTAAATTATGCGTGGGGTTAAGCGCGTTGTTCTGGTCTTATCGGTGCTGATTGTCGCGCTGGTCGTTTTGGGCTTTGTGCTGGAAAACCGGCAAGCGGTCTCTGTTTCGTTCCTGGGGTGGGCTTCTGTACCGTTACCCGTTTCAGTGTTTGTAGTATTAGCGCTGCTAATCGGTATGTTGATAGGGCCGGTTTTTGCAGTATTGTTCAGGCGCAAAGTTAAGATGTGATACCACAGCGCATGCAGCGCCATGACGTGACTCAATAGAGGGGTGTCGTATTCTGTGCATCGCAATAGGTCTGCGCGAAAGCTTCGGTAGGAGTTCGTGGGGTCCTTTTTTGTGAAATTGATATCCTTTGCCCTGGCATCACTGTTTCCATATCATTTTGGGGTCGTCCTTAGTTTCAAGCTGTACTCCACGTGCCTTGATATTTGATCCGGATTTATGACAGGTTTTATCTAAACACCTCCTCCCGCTGTATAGGGATTCATCATCGAGTCCGCTAATCCTAACTTCTTATCTATCTCTCATCAGATCAAGCCGTTTGCTGGAGCGCTCTTGTACCCCTGTGAGGCTCGAGCTGAATGCAGGGCGCTGGACTCGTCGTGAGCGCTTAAGTCGGTGTAGGCTGCGTCTACTCAGCGTGGGAGTGGGCGCCGCGCCGCATTTTTTAGTCTGCTAGTGCTTCTATTTCTGATGGCACAATCTAGTCGAAATATTCAATCTGGCTTTTGGTCAGGCACTTTTCGGTGGTGGCAATCATCTTTATCTTGCTGGCGGAATGTATCATCCGAACACACCAGCAAATAATGAAAAGGTGCTAGCATTAGATTCTTGGCTAGATGCAATTGATCTATAGTACGAGTTCTTACTAATACTATTTGCTGATTATTTTCCTACGTCATTAGGTGCTAATGACTGCGGGAAAAATCCTACAGGGGCCGGCCTTAACTCGCTTTATCCAGCTAAAAAAACAGTGTTGAAAGATAAGAGGCGGACGTCTGCATGTGGTCAAAAAATAAACATCCTGAATTTTATGAAGAGGGTGTCTGGTGCGGAGGCGCTAATTGTTTATGCAAACGATCTACATTGTAACGGATTGAGCGTATGTAGGATTTTTCAGTTGATTTGCGCTATAAGCGAACAGGTACTAGAGTCCCTTCATCTAGGTAGCGGGATTTTGACTCGTCTGGGTTGCGCGTAGGGTGAGGTGCAGAGTACCTGGGAGGCTTGAGGGAGCTGCCCTGACAAACAAGTTGATTGGCTAAGTATCGAAAAGTAAAATCCGGTCGTGCGGCGTACAGCTGAAGCTGCGATTACGTCTCGAGTCTTTTTGCGATGGTATCATAAGGAATTCTTCAATCTGCTTTGTCGATAGACGCAAATACCCAACCGTGTCACTCAGTGATTCAGTGGGTCTTGAGTAAGCTTGCTAGAGCGCCGCAATGCAAAGTGTGGCATTGGGCCATTTTTGCTTGGGGGTGTTAGTGGCGGGTTCTCCTGGTCCTCACGAGGTGAGGTGTTTAGGCGCTGAGGTAGCAGTGTAAAGCAGATGCTGGTTGGGGCTGCTATGATAGAACTCTGGTCAGAACTGATTGCTGTCAGCGCCAAGGTAGACATTGTTTTTTAAGTGGATTTAAGGTTTTGATTTTAATTGGATAGGTTTTTATATTAATAATGATAAAGTCCATAGTTAGCATAGGTGCTCAAGCAGTTATTAAGCTACTATTTTCTGTCGTGTCTTTGAAGGTTGTTGCTTTCTACGCGGGCCCTTCGGGTATGGCGCTTGTGGGTCAGTTGCAATCTTTTTTGCAAATGACGGCAGCTGGCGCCTGTGCAATGACGTCAACGGGTGTGGTTAAGCTTGTGTCAGAGGGGCGTCAAGCAGAAAGCAAGGTAATAAAAGCTTCTTTTTTTCTCTTGTCGATCTATACAGTGTTTGTTTTTTTGATTCTATGGTTTTTTTTCGATGTAATAACTGAGGTTTTCCTGGGTGGGCAATGGGGTGGAGTCTTGTTGTCTATACCGGTGGCGGCTTTTTTTCTGGGTCTCGGCAGTTTGTTTATATCCTATTATAATGGTCGTCAGGACTATCGGCGTTATTTTATATATTCCATATTGGTCTCTATGTTTACGGCCGTGGCGGTTGTTTTGTGCGTATTGATTTTCGGGTTTAAGGGCGCTATTTACTCTGTGGTCATTGCACCCATTTGCGCGGGTGTCATCATCTTGGCTTGTTTTAGAGGTTGGATGAACGACTGGAAGGTTTTATCGACTTCCGAGTTTTCACCGCTCGCCAAGTCATTATTGCAGTTTTCTTTGATGGCCGTAGGATCGGCACTGGTTGTTTATGGTGGTCAGATCTATTTGAGGCAGTTCATTACAAGTAATTTGTCCGCGACGGCAGCAGGTATCTGGTATTCAGCCACGCGTCTCTCGGATATCTACATTGGCATCTCCAGCGTGCTATTTTCCACAGTCTTACTCCCGAAGTATTCCGGGTTGGCGGGAAGGTTATTAACTTCGGAAGTGATGAAGATGTTAGTTTTTGGGCTGATGTTTTCTCTCGTTTTGGTGCTGGCGGTGAATGTGGTATCGGGCTGGACAGTCAATATGATTTACGGACCGGCATTTGATCTAGCTTCGCGCCTGTTAGATATCTATGTGGTTGGTGACGCCCTAAAGGTTGTAAGTTGGATTTTTTTGTATGTCTTGATTTCGAAGCAGAAAGTGATTTTTTATCTGGTCTACGAGGTTTTCTCGGCAGTCGTTTATGTTGTGTTGTCGATGTTGGCTTTGAAGTATGTGGGTTTTGATAATATGGCACTTGGTTATGTCGTGCAGGTGTCGGTGTCTTTGGTTATTTTACTCTGTTGGTTTTTTAAGTTTTCCCGTGACTCGGTGCGCACGGTAGAAGCTGATGATTGATTATAATGTGGTCTATGTTGCCATTTGGATAATGGCAATATTCTCAGTGTTCATAAGGTCTGATTGGTCGCGCTACTTGTTTTATATTCAAGCGACATTCATGGCGCTGTTTTTAGCTTTCAGGTTTGAGACCGGTTATGATTGGCCTGTCTATAAGTCCCATTATTTGCATGTTGCCGCGGGTGAAACGTTTCAGCTCAATTTTGAAATTGGATACGAATATCTTGTTCGGATTTTTACTTTCTTAGGTTTTGAATTTCATCAGTTCGTCGCCCTTCTCAGTGTATTGGAAATTTTGCTGATTGCTGTATCTGTGCGATTTTTCTTTCGGAAGCACAGTATCTGGGTGATGGCGCTGCTATATTCAATCCCTGATTTTTATCTTATCCCTTCGTTTTCATTGGTTAGGCAGGCTTTGGCGGCTAGTCTGTTTTTTTACGGGCTACACTACTATGCAAGGGCACGCCTTTTTACGGCGTTGGGAATATTTGTTCTGGCTGTATCTGTGCACTATTCGGTGGTTGGGGCAATTGCATTTCTTGTTTTGGCAATGCGAGTGAGATTAAGTAAATATGTGTTTGTAGTTTTATTTGCTGTGGCCGTTACTCTGTATTTGTTCTCTATCGATGTTGCAAGGTTTTTTGCGAATTTTGTGGTGCTTTATTTTTATCCGAAGTATATATTTTATTTAGAGAGGGATGTTTATAATGCTTCATTTGTTTATCGCCTTGTTTATGCTGCGGTATCAACGCTGGTTTTTGCTTTAATATATACCTCTTGGGATAAGCGGCTTGTCGACAGTAGCGGCTTTTCGAAGTGGGACTCAACGGTGTATCGGTTGGCGATGTTCGGCGTGTTGATACCGTTGGTTGTGTTTGGCTTTCCTACGTTTTCGACTCGGTATCAGTATTTTTTCTGTATCTTTATGGTGGGCGTCAGCCTCTCTGTGCTCGTACTGTTTAATGCTCGAGATCGCCTGGCTATAATGTTGGCTGTCTGCGTGATTTCTTATGTTTCCTTTTATAGGTTTTTGGTCAATCCGCTGTCGATCGTCTATGTCCCGTATCAGAGCCAATTTTTATATGATGAAAAAAATTCAACGGGTCAGAAGCGTACTGACGATTTGCTGCATCAACTCGAAATTCTCTGGTTAAAGTAACGGGTGTCTATGAAAAATGTAGTTTTGCTGACAACCAAGTACGCCGAAAATAAGGCGGATGCTTGGCTGACCAATGAAATGGCTTATTCTCTAAGGGATGATGGGCACCGCGTGTGCGCGGTTGTGTTTTCATGGTTGCGGGATGAGCCTGAAAGCTCGGTTAAAGAGATTGACGGTATTACAGTGGTTAGGATAAAACTGTTAAAGCTCTTTTATACGACTGGATTTATCGGAACGGCGCTGAAGGTTTTCCTGTTTCCCTACTGGGCGCGTATCGTTATAAAAAAGCACGTTAGGCAGTGTGATCTTTTAATTGCCAATACGCCGTGTGTCACTATCGTCGGGCTTGCGAGTTTCTTTAAGCGTCACTACAAATCAAAAGCCTATTTGGTACTGTGGGACTTTTTTCCGTTTTATCTTAAAGATTTAGGCGTGATCCGAAATAAATTATTTTTTGGTTTTTTTCATCGTCTTGAAAACAGAATGTACCGCACGTTTGATCGTATTGGTTGTATGACCAAGGGGAATGTAAAATTCCTGCTTGAGAATTATCCCCGCGTGGAGCCTGCGCGCGTTGAAATACTGCCCCTGTGGGCGAAGATCAAGGCAGTGCCTGCAATTGACCGTTCTAAAGTGCGTGACAAGTATAATTTGCCTGAAGGTAAAGTAATTGCGGTTTATGGCGGCGCGATGTCGATAGTACAGGAACTGGAGAACCTTCTTGAACTTGCCCGCCTTAGTTTGCACTCTCGCGAAGATGTTTGCATTTTGTTCATTGGTCGCGGTACGGAGCGCGAGCGCCTTCAGGCTAAAGCGATCAAAGAGGGACTCACAAACGTGATATTTCTTGATTATGTTCCTCGTGAAGAGTATCAGGATGTCGTTCAGGCGTGCGACATTGGCTTGATCTCACTGTCCAGCAAGTTGAGCGTGCCCAGTTTTCCGTCCAAGTCAGTTGATTACTTTAAGGTTTCTTTACCCATTCTGGCATCTTTGGATGCAGTAACTGATTTTGGTAGCATTCTTCAAAATGATATAAAGGCCGGATACTCTGTCATTGCCGGAAATAGTGAGCTTCTGCACGAAAAGCTATCTATTCTCGCTTCAGATTCTGTGCTGAGGAGCAAGATGGGATTGGCGGGGCGTCGTTATTACGAAGAGTTC
Source organism: Pseudomonas onubensis (assembly GCF_965653655.1). Classification (NCBI taxonomy): domain Bacteria; kingdom Pseudomonadati; phylum Pseudomonadota; class Gammaproteobacteria; order Pseudomonadales; family Pseudomonadaceae; genus Pseudomonas; species Pseudomonas onubensis. Next base: position 21,463 of record NZ_CBFHAZ010000009.1, read on the forward strand.
CTGTCGGTCGAAAATGCCAAAGATAAGATAATTGGGCTTCTATAAGGAGATATTACATGGCTAGTGTTTTTGCTGGCGCCACTCTAATGATTACCGGTGGTACAGGGTCTTTTGGTAACGCTGTATTAAAGCGTTTTCTTGATTCGGACTTTAAAGAGATTCGAGTTTTTAGTCGCGATGAGAAAAAGCAAGATGATATGCGTAAGCGGTATAATAGCACTAAGTTGAAGTTTTACATCGGTGACGTTCGAGATTATCAGAGCGTGCTGAACGCAACCCGCGGCGTCGATTACATTTTTCACGCCGCCGCGTTAAAGCAAGTCCCGTCATGCGAGTTCCACCCCATGGAGGCGGTCAAGACCAACGTGCTGGGAACCGAGAACCTGCTTGAGGCCGCGATCCAGAACGGGGTCAGGCGTGTCGTGTGCCTGAGTACCGACAAGGCTGTATACCCTATCAACGCCATGGGGATCTCCAAGGCGATGATGGAAAAAGTCATGGTCGCGAAGTCGCGTAATGTTGATGAAACGAAGACCGTCATTTGCGGTACGCGTTACGGCAACGTCATGGCGTCCCGTGGTTCGGTGATTCCGTTGTTCATTGAGCAGATCCGCGCCGGCCTGCCGTTGACCCTGACTGACCCGAACATGACGCGTTTCATGATGACCCTCGCCGACGCCGTCGACCTTGTGCTTTACGCGTTCAAGCATGGCAACAACGGTGATCTGTTTGTGCAAAAAGCGCCAGCTGCCACCGTGGAAGTATTGGCCAAGACACTCACTGCCATGGTCGGTAAGCCTGAGCATGAGATTCAGGTGATCGGTACCCGCCATGGCGAGAAGCTGTTTGAAGCGCTGCTCAGCCGTGAAGAGATGGCGTGCGCTGAAGACATGGGCGAATACTTCCGCATTCCACCTGATTTGCGCGACCTCAATTACGCCAAGTTCGTAGAGCAGGGCGAGACCAAAATTTCCAGAACCGAAGACTACAATTCTCACAACACCGAGCGGCTGGACGTTGCCGGCATGGAAAAGCTTTTGTTGAAATTGGACTTCATGCGTGCCATTCAGCGCGGTGAGCACGCAACCCCTGAGGAATAAGCAATGAAGGTTTTGATCACGGGCGCCAATGGCTTTGTCGGCCAGAATCTCATCGCGCATCTGGGAGAACGGGCCGATATCGACGTCGTACGCTTTACTCGCGACGATGATCTCTCGAGCCTGCCTGGCCTGGTGGCGCAGGTAGATTTCGTTTTCCACCTTGCTGGTGTCAACCGGCCTGTTGACCCGCAGGAATTCAATACCGGGAATACGGACCTGACCGGTGCGCTTTGCAACGCGGTCATCAGCAGTGGTCGGCGTGTGCCGGTACTGTATACGTCATCCAGTCAGGCCGAACTGGATAACCCTTACGGCAGCAGCAAGCGCGGGGCTGAAGAGTTACTGCTTAATCTGCAGGCTTCTGCGGATGTTCCCGTCTACCTGTTCCGTTTGCCCAATGTGTTTGGTAAATGGGCACGCCCTAATTACAACTCTGCCGTAGCGACATTCTGCAATAACATCGCCCGTGATATTCCGATCAAGATCAATGATCCGCAGGCGATGATTAACCTTGTTTATATTGATGACGTGGTAACCCGGTTTATCCAGGTCATGGACGGCAAAGTCAGCACCCAGGGCTTTGTCAACGTTGAGCCTCAATACAGCATCAGTGTTGGCGGCCTGGTTGAGCAACTGTCGGCCTTTCGAGACAGCCGTACCACTATGGTCAGTGAGCGTGTGGGCACTGGCCTGGTTCGGGCGCTGTACTCCACCTACCTGAGCTACCTGCCTCCTGAACGTTTTACCTACAAGGTTCCCAAATATGAGGACCCGCGGGGAATTTTTGTGGAGATGCTTAAAACCCCGGATGCAGGTCAGTTTTCGTTCTTTACTGCCCATCCAGGGATTACTCGGGGTGGCCATTACCATCACTCCAAGACTGAAAAATTTCTGGTTATCAAAGGCCACGCGTGCTTTAGGTTCAGACATATTGTCTCGGGTGAGTTTTACGAGTTGTTCACCACGGGAGAAGAGCCCGAGATTGTCGAGACGGTGCCGGGTTGGACTCACGACGTGACCAATGTGGGTGATAGCGAGTTGATCGTTATGCTCTGGGCTAATGAGATTTTTGACCGTGAGCATCCGGACACCTTCTCAATGGCGGTCGGCACTGAAGCCTAACTATAATCTTGAGCATCCAGTTATGAAAAAAATGAAAGTTGTGACGGTCGTGGGTACCCGCCCTGAAATCATTCGCTTGTCGCGTGTTATTGATGCGCTTGACAGGCATTGTGATCATGTCCTGGTGCACACCGGCCAAAACTACGATTACGAGCTCAATGAGATCTTCTTCCAGGATTTGGCCATTCGTAAACCGGACCACTTTTTGAACGCGGCCGGCGCCAGTGGAGCGGAGACGATTGGCAACGTCATCATTTCGGTCGACCGTGTGCTGGCGGAGATTCAACCCGAAGCGCTGCTGGTGCTGGGGGATACCAATAGCTGTATGGCGGTGATCCCTGCCAAGCGCCGCAAGATTCCGACATTTCATATGGAGGCCGGCAATCGGTGCTTTGATATGCGGGTGCCGGAGGAGATCAACCGTCGCATCGTTGACCACACGGCGGATATAAACCTGACCTACAGCACCATTGCACGTGATTACCTGTTACGCGAAGGCCTGTCTCCAGACATGGTGATTAAAACCGGTAGCCCGATGTTTGAAGTGCTGACTCACTACCGTGAAGGTATTGAGGCTTCGGACGTACTAGAGCGACTGGGCCTGCAAAAAGGCAAGTTCTTCGTCGTCAGTGCTCATCGTGAAGAAAATATCGACTCGGATAAGAACTTTTTGAAGTTGGCGGATGTGCTCAATACCGTGGCTGCGCAGTATGACTTCCCGGTGATCGTGTCCACCCATCCGCGCACGCAAAAACGCGTAGATGCCATGGGTATCGTCTTCCATAAGAACGTCAAGTTGCTCAAGCCGTTGGGTTTCAAGGACTATAACAAGTTGCAGTTGACCGCAAAGGCGGTGTTGTCTGATAGCGGAACGATTAACGAAGAGTCATCGATACTGAACTTCCCGGCACTGAACATTCGTGAAGCTCACGAGCGCCCGGAAGGAATGGAAGAAGCTGCAGTGATGATGGTTGGGCTGGAAGTTAATCGAGTGCTTCAAGGACTGAGCGTATTGGAAGGGCAGGGGACCGAAGATAATAGGACCTTGCGTCAGGTGGCTGATTACAGCATGCCGAATGTTTCCGAAAAAGTAGCTCGGATTATTCACAGCTATACTGATTATGTGAATCGGATAGTCTGGAAACGCTACTAATCGAGTTTATGTCAATGCCTGATCGTAAACTCAATATACTTGTCGTTACGCAATATTTTTGGCCGGAAAATATGCGTATTAATGATCTTGTGCGTGATTTTTCCGAGAAGGGGCATAACGTTACGGTATTGACAGGGCTCCCCAACTACCCCGAAGGCAGTGTCTATAGCAGTTATCGTGCAGCGCCGCAGAAGTTTGCTGAGTATGCAGGTGCGAAAGTAGTCCGTGTGCCCCTGGTGCCGCGTGGTAAGCGCAGCATTAGCCTGATGTTGAACTATGCCTCGTTTTTTATTTCGGCATCGCTGTTGGGGCCTTGGAAGTTACGCTCAGAGCGCTATGACGCCGTGTTCGTTTATGCCGTTTCACCGGTCATGGCTGCTATTCCTGCGGTGGTACTCGGCCGGATCAAACGCGCCCCAGTGTTCATCTGGGTATTGGATTTATGGCCGGAAACCCTGCGGGCGGTAGGTGTTGTACGCAACCCGATATTGCTGAAGACCGTGGGGCGAATGGTGTCGTGGATTTACAATCGCGCTGATTACTTACTGCTGCAGTCCCATGGTTTTTTTGAGAACGTAAAGGGCTACTGCACCAAGCGCATTGCCCTTGATCGTCTGGTGTATTTTCCGAGCTGGGCTGAGGACGATTTCTCTGGCACGGCGCAACCTACCTCCGCGTTACTCGACCGAGATGACTCGGTTTTCACCGTGCTTTTTGCAGGTAACCTGGGAGAGGCGCAGGATTTCCCCGCGATCATTGAAGCTGCTCGCGCACTGGCAGGCACGGTCTCGGTCCGTTGGGTGATTGTGGGCGATGGCCGTATGAGTGAATGGCTCGCCAATGAAGTGCGTACGCGCGACATGGATAATGTGCTTTTGTTGGGACGCCATCCGCTGGAGGCAATGCCCTGCTTGTTTGCTTGCGCAGACGCACTGCTTGTTTCGCTCAAAACCAACGATGTATTTGAGAAAACCATCCCCGGCAAAGTGCAGGCCTACCTGGCGGCGGGCAAGCCGATACTGGGCATGATCAATGGCGAAGCCGCGCGTGTTATCGAAGCTGCGGGCGCCGGGTTGTGCTGCCCGTCAGGTGATGCAACTGCCTTGGCTGAAATAACCTCGAAATTGGCTGTACTCGATGGGGAGCAGCGCAAGGAAATGGGCGCATCAGGCCGGCGGTATTATCTTGAAAATTATTCCAAGCTAACGTTGTTGACTCGTCTGGAAACGCTGTTTCGCGAGGCAACATTACGTAAGGAACAGCAATGATGTCGCAATCTGTTTTGTTGACGGGCGCCAGCGGTTTTGTTGGCAGCGCGGTATTGCGCCGTTTAGTGATGGATGGCGTCAGTGTCACCGCAGCCGTTCGGCATGGCGCCAATGCGCCTGAGAACGCTGCTCACACGGTTTGGTTTGACGCGTTTGACACCACTGACTGGCACGCAAACTGTGTTGGCATCGATGCGGTGGTTCATTGCGCGGCGCGTGTGCATGTCATGAACGATGTCGAACCGGACCCATTGGCGGCCTTTCGCAAGGTCAATGTGCAGGGCACGTTGAATCTTGCGGAACAGGCGGCACAGGCTGGCGTGCGGCGCTTTATCTTCATCAGTTCGATCAAGGTCAACGGCGAGGGCACCTTACTCGGTAAGCCCTATACGGCGGATGACAAACCTGAGCCGAGTGATCCCTACGGTATTTCGAAAATGGAAGCGGAGCAGGGGTTGCTGGCCCTGGCTGAGCGTACCGGCATGGACGTGGTGATCATTCGCCCGGTGCTGGTCTACGGCCCAGGCGTCAAAGCCAACTTTTTGAACATGATGCGCTGGTTGGACAACGGCGTGCCGCTACCCTTTGGCGCTATCAATAACCGCCGCAGTTTGGTGGCGCTGGATAACCTGGTGGACTTGATTGTTACGTCGATCAATCACCCGGCTGCTGCCAACCAGACTTTCCTGGTCAGCGACGGCGAGGACCTCTCCACCACACAACTTTTGCGCAGGACCGCAACAGCGCTCGGCAGGCCTGCACGCCTGCTGCCCATCCCCGCCTGGATGCTCAGTACAGCCGCCAGGCTTGTGGGCAAAAAGGCCTTGTCCCAGCGGCTGTGTGGCTCACTGCAGGTTGATATCCAAAAGGCCGCAACCCTATTGCAATGGTCGCCTCCGGTCTCGGTGGATAACGCACTTGCCTCCGTCGCTGCGCAGTATATGAGTGATAAGAAACAATGACATATTGGTGGTTTGTAGTCGTCGTTGGGTTTTTTTCGTGGGTGTTGACCGCTGTGTTGCGACGCTACGCGCTGGCTCATAGCATCATTGATATTCCCATTGCGCGTAGCTCCCATACAGTCCCCACTCCCAGAGGGGGAGGCGTAGCGATCGTAGTTGCTTTCCTGTTGGCCTTGCCTTTGCTGGCATGGGGGCAGGTCGTTTCAATGCCTGTCCTGCTGGCCGTGGGTGGCGCGGGTGCCTTGATTGCAATCATCGGCTTTATGGATGACCACGGGCATATCGCCGCCCGGTGGCGTTTGGCGGGGCACTTTGTGGCTTCCGCATGGGCGCTATACTGGTTAGGCGGTTTGCCTGAGGTAAGCGTATTTGGCTTCGCGGCAAACCTGGGATGGGTGGGGAGCGTACTCGCTGCCTTTTACCTGGTTTGGATGCTGAACTTATACAACTTCATGGATGGTATCGACGGTATTGCCAGTGTTGAAGCTATCTGCGCGTGCCTGGGCATGTGCCTGCTGTACGGTGTGAGCGGGCACGCAGGCTTGGTGTGGCTGCCAATGACCCTGACGATGGCGGTGGCGGGATTTCTATTCTGGAACTTTCCGCCTGCGCGGATATTCATGGGCGATGCCGGCAGCGGTTTTCTAGGGATTGTCCTGGGGGTTTTATCGCTCCAGGCGGCCTGGGTGTCCTCGCCGCTGCTGTGGGCATGGCTGATCCTGCTGGGGGTGTTCATCGTGGACGCCACGTTCACGTTGATACGTCGCCTGGTGCGTGGAGACAAGGTATACGAGGCACATCGCAGCCACGCTTATCAGTTTGCTTCGCGGCGATTTGGCCGGCATTTGCCAGTGACACTCGCTGTCGCCGGGCTGAACCTGTTCTGGTTACTGCCGGTGGCGCTGTGCGTGGTTCTGCTGGGGCTGGACGGCGCGCTGGGGGCGGTTATCGCTTATGTGCCCCTGGTGCTGCTGGCGATCAAATACCATGCAGGCGAACTGGAAAAAGCTGACACTGCAAAGGAAGGCGCCTGACGATTCAAAAGGTTTTGAATCAGTCGGATGTGTCGTACGGCCACGTGGCCATTAACGAGAGGAATTGCCTGAGGTGGACGAAGGGATGATGGAAAGGTTACGGGCCTGTTTGGTGGGGCTGCCGCGTCGTAAAAAACGCCTGATTCAGGTGTCTACCGATGTCGTGGTGGTCTGGACTGCTCTGTGGCTGGCATTTGTCGTGCGGCTCGGCATTGATGAGATGGCCAACCCATTTCGGGACCACCTCTGGCTGTTCGTCGCAGCACCTGTCGTCGCCATCCCGCTGTTTGTTCGCTTTGGGATGTACCGCGCCGTCATGCGCTATTTCGGTAACGATGCACTGATCGCCATCATCAAGGCCGTCAGCTTGTCCGCCTTGATCCTGGGCCTGGTGGTCTACTGGAACAGTAACCACCAGCATGTCGTCCCACGCTCGATCATCTTCAACTACTGGTGGCTCAGCCTGATCATGGTCGGCGGGCTGCGCCTGGCTATGCGCCAGTACTTTCTCGGCGACTGGTTTTCCGCCTCCCAGCACGTGCCCTTCACCAACCGTGACGATGGGCTGCCGCGGGTTGCCGTGTACGGTGCGGGAGCGGCCGGCAACCAACTGGTGGCAGCCTTGCGTATAGGGCGGTTAATGCGCCCGGTTGCGTTCATCGATGACGATGCCAGTATCGCCGATCGCGTCATATCCGGCCTTCAGGTCTACAAGCCCAAGCATATACAACGCATGATCGATGCGACCGGCGCCCAAGAGATCCTGTTGGCGATTCCATCCTCCAATCGAGGTCGGCGCCGTGAAATTCTTGGCTTCCTGGAAGGTTTCCCGTTGCATGTGCGCAGTGTGCCCGGGTTTATGGACCTGGCCAGCGGTCGGGTAAAGGTTGATGACATCCAGGAGGTCGATATTGCCGACCTGTTGGGGCGTGATTCCGTGCCTGCCCAGGGCGATTTGCTGGAGCACTGTATCAAGGGTCAATGCGTGATGGTGACGGGCGCCGGCGGCTCCATCGGTTCTGAGCTTTGCCGTCAGATCCTGTCGTTGCGCCCCACCACCTTGTTGTTGTTCGAACACAGCGAGTTCAACCTCTACAGCATCCTTTCGGAACTTGAGCAGCGCGTCACCCGCGAATCATTGCCGATAAAGTTGCTGCCGATCCTGGGTTCTGTGCGTAACCCGGCCAAGTTGCTGGACGTCATGAAAGCCTGGCACGTCGATACGGTGTACCACGCGGCGGCTTATAAACATGTGCCGATGGTCGAACACAATATTGCCGAAGGCGTGCTCAATAATGTGATCGGTACGCTCAACACCGCCCAGGCGGCGCTTCAAGTGGGGGTTGCCAACTTCGTGCTGATCTCCACAGACAAAGCGGTGCGTCCCACCAACGTGATGGGCAGCTCCAAACGCCTGGCTGAACTGACACTGCAGGCTCTCAGCCGCGAGTTGGCTCCGGTCATGTTTGGCGACAAATTCAACATCTCCTGCGTCAACAAAACCCGTTTTACCATGGTGCGTTTTGGCAATGTGCTGGGCTCTTCGGGGTCGGTTATTCCGCTGTTTCACAAGCAGATCAAATGGGGCGGGCCGATCACCGTTACTCACCCCAAAATCACCCGCTATTTCATGACCATCCCTGAAGCGGCGCAGCTGGTTATCCAGGCTGGCTCCATGGGCCAGGGCGGTGATGTATTCGTGCTGGACATGGGCGAGCCGGTGAAAATTGTCGAGCTGGCAGAGAAGATGATTCATCTTTCCGGTTTGAGCGTGCGCTCCGACAAAAATCCCCACGGTGATATCGCTATTGAATTCACCGGCCTGCGTCCGGGCGAAAAGCTTTACGAAGAGTTACTGATAGGTGACAACGTGGTTGCCACTCAGCACCCCATGATCATGAGTGCCAATGAAGACCACCTGTCCTGGGATACGCTCAAAGGCAAGCTCTCGGAGCTGCTGGCAGCAATAGATGCGGATGATTATTCGCGCGTTCGCCAACTGCTTCGCGACACCGTGAGCGGCTACTCGCCCGACGGCGAAATCGTCGATTGGATCTACCAGCAGCGCCGTTTGGAGCCGTGAGTTAACACCCTGTTACTCACCCACTTTTGACTCTCTCGCCACATCGCCTAAGTTAGAAAAGCAGCTTTTGGAAAGCTGCTTTTCTTCTACCGATGTCATGGAGTGTCACCAATGCAAAACGCCTATATTTCTTCCCTGATCTTTGCCGTCCTCACCAGCCTCTCCGTAGCAACCACCGCAGCCCCTTCCATCAAAGCCGAAGCCCCGGCACCTATTACGGCGCAGATGGCCAACGTCGAGCAATCCACCAAGGTCAATCTCAACACCGCCGACGCGGAAGCACTGCGCCGCGACCTGTTCGGTATTGGCGCCGCCAAGGCCAAGGCGATCATCGCCTATCGCGACAGCAATGGCCCTTTTACCGCGGTAGACGAACTGCTGGAGGTCAAAGGTATCGGCAAAGCGTTGCTGGAGAAAAACCGCGACAGGCTGGCAATCAACTAAGGGTGTAAACCTTGTGCAGAAGGCCGGTCATTGACCGGCCTTTTGATTGTCCGAGACCTGTTCTTTCAAACTCCCGCGTACCACTTCCAGGATGCGGGCTGCCAGTTCCGGGTTTTCGACGCTTCTGGCCAACACCAATGCGCCCACCAACGTTGACATCAGTACCAGGCTCTCGTGATCACCCTTTGGGTGCTCCAATGCTGAGTCGATCTGGGTCAGCCTGGCTTCAAGTACCGCATCCGTTACCGGACTATGCTGCCCTCGCAGGCCCAACTCCGACGACATCGTGGGCAGCGGGCAGCCTTCACCCGGTGAGGTCTGGTGCCACGGCGACAGGTAGCTGTCGATGAACGCATCCAGCGGCCGTTCCTGGCTGAACAACATTGCGCAGTGTGCATCCAGTTCTGCGGCGGCGGCCAGAAGGGCCTTGTCCACCAGTTCATCCTTGGAGTTGAAATGCGCATAGAACCCGCCGTGTGTCAGGTTCAACGCTTTCATCAAGGGCTGCAGGCCGGTAGCGCCAATGCCGTCGCGGCGAAATCGGACGGAGGCTTCCTTGATGATGCGTTGGTGAGTCTGGGCTTTGTGAACTGTTGAATAACGCATAGGACGGCCTCGAGAACGAGTGCGCATTTTAGCGGAGTTGAACCCTTTTTACCCATAGGGGCAGTGTTCAGATGGGCTGGCACGAAAAGTGATTACATTTGGTTTATTAATTGTTCAACAATCGTGAGGCGTTGATGACGCTCAGTTTGTCTTTAGCCGACCAGATAGCCCTTGAGCTGCGCGCCGACATCATGGGTGGGCGGCTGTTACCGGGGATGGCGCTGGTCGAAATGGACCTGGTCAAGCGCTACAACGCCTCGCGCAATACCATTCGCGAAGCGCTACACCGTTTGGGGCAGGAAGGGCTCACCCGCTATGTGCGCAACAAAGGCGTGGTGGTCCGGCGTGTGGCGCGCGACGAAGTACGTGATCTGTTTGTGGTCCGCCGTACCCTTGAGCTGCAGGCCATCGCCCAGAGCGGCACGCTGACGGGCGACCACGACGTACGCATGCAAAATGCCATCGAAGCCACCACGCTGGCGCGCGAGCGTGAAGATTGGCGCGCCGTTGCTACTCATAGCCTGGTGTTCCACCAGCAGATTGTCGGGTTGATGTGCAGCCCAATATTCGACGAGTTCTTCGCCCAGGTGATCGCTCAATTGCGCCTGGTGTTTTGCGCGGCGCCCGATGAGCAACGTTTTCAGTCGCCCTGGCTGGAGCGTGATCGTGAGATCTACACCTTGCTGGTAAACGGCAATAAATCAGCTGCGCAGGAGGCGATGAGCCTTTACCTGCACGACTCTGAACGCCTGTCCCTGGCGCTGTTTGATTACCCTTGATGGAGGATTGCACCCATGTACAAAGACTACCCGGCCGCCTATCAGGTCAGCAAAGGCTCGGCGCTGCAGGTGGACACGGCCTTCTACGCGCGTATTCGCGACCAGGCGGATAAACGCACATTGATCGAGCAGTTCGAAGTGCCGATTCGCACGGGCAGGGCGTGGAAGGTGCCGGCCGGGCATGTGTTTCGCGTGACGACGCCGGTAGGCCCTCAGGTCGGCGATTTTAACCTGTGGAACGCCAATGACCCGCGTGAACGCCTATGGGCGGCACGCACGCGGCAGTTGCAGGGCGCCCATGTCAGCACTCACGACCGCTTGTGGTCGAACCTGCCGTTCCTGCGGCCCTTGGTGACCATCACCCATGACAGCCTGGCAAACTATGGCATCGATGAGCACGGCGGGCGCCTGCACGATTTGCTCGGCACCCGTTGTGATCCGTATGTGAACCGCATGCTCACCGGCGAAGACTTCCATCACCACTGCCATTCCAATTTGACCCGCGCCGTGCTGCCCCATGGCCTGACCGAATTTGACGTGCACGACGTGCTGAATATTTTCCAGTGCACCGGCCTTAATCACGACGATATGTACTTCATGAAAGCTTGCCCGGCGCAGAAGGGCGATTACCTGGAATTTTTTGCCGAGATTGATTTGCTGTGTGCATTGTCGACGTGCCCGGGCGGGGACCTGTCGCTGCCGATGTGGGGGCCGGACGCACAAGACCCATTGACCGTGTGCCGGCCGCTGGGTGTAGAGATTTATCGTTTGGAGGATGAGTTGCTCAACGGCTGGAGCCAGCCAGAGCGTGCTGCCTACAAGGGGCAGCACGGCTTGCATATTGCCAAGGCAGACTGGGAGTAACCCCGCTTCAGCGGTCCTGCGCGTCCTTGGCGTCCGCCTGGGCGTTGCGCTCGACCACGCGTTTGCGTTGTTCGTCGGTGAGTTCTACCTTGTTGGCGCTGTCACGCAGCATCAGCAGCCCACCGACGATCGACCCGATCGCTACCACCAAAATCAACCACGCATACCACGGCATAAGGCTCTCCTTGAGGCGGACTAACGTGGAAGGATGTTCCCACGCTAATAACGGCTTTGAGTAACAGGCTTTCTGAGTAGTTCATTGTAGGCCTGTTCCGCCTCATTAACCTTAGAGCCCGGTCAGCATCGCGTCAGCCGGTGCATCGGCACGGTCTTGGGCGGTCAGCTGGAAGTAGATGAACCCCGCCAGAATAAAACCGAGGAATATCAGGCCGATCAGCGCATTGAACCAGGCCATGGCCACCAGGCACACCAGCGCCAATACCAGCGCAACAGCCGGAACGATCGGGTAGCCCGGCGCGCGGAATGTGCGCTCCAGCAGCGGTTCGGTCTTACGCAGCTTGAACAGGCTGAGCATGCTCATGATGTACATCACAATGGCACCGAACACCGCCATGGTGATCATCGCTGCGGTCAGCGTCATGCCACCCAGGTTGATCAGGCCATCACTGTAGATCGCGGCGATGCCGACCACACCGCCGGCAATAATTGCCCGATGTGGTGTTTGAAAACGCGAGAGTTTGGCCAGGAACGGCGGCAAGTAACCGGCGCGGGCCAGGGCAAAGAACTGGCGCGAATAGCCGAGGATGATCCCGTGAAAGCTCGCCACCAGGCCAAACAGGCCGATCCACACCAGCATGTGCAGCCAGCCGGAACCGGTGCCCACCACGCTTTTCATCGCTTGCGGCAACGGATCGTTGATGTTCGACAGGGTGCGCCAGTCGCCCACGCCACCGGCGAAGAACATCACGCCCATGGCCAGGATCACCAAGGTCAGGATGCCGCTGATGTAGGCTTTTGGAATGGTGCGCTTGGGATCTTTCGCCTCTTCAGCCGCCATGGCCGCGCCTTCGATGGCGAGAAAGAACCAGATGGCGAAAGGGATCGCGGCGAACATCCCGGCAATCGCCGGCGCACCAAAGGTGTCGGAGCCGGCCCAACCGTTCAGGGCGAAATTGCTGAAACTGAACGCCGGCGCAACCACGCCCATAAATACCAGCAATTCAGCAACGGCGAGCACGCACACCACCAGTTCAAAGGTGGCGGCAAGCTTCACCCCCAGAATATTCAGGCCCATGAACACGATGTAGGCACCCACGGCCGAGTGTTTCGGGTCGAGTGCAGGGAACTGCACGTTCAGGTAAGCGCCGATGGCCAAGGCAATCGCGGGCGGTGCGAAGACAAATTCGATCAATGTCGCCAGGCCGGCGATCAAGCCGCCTTTTTCGCCAAAGGCGCGACGGCTGTAGGCAAACGGCCCGCCTGCATGGGGAATCGCAGTCGTCAGCTCGGTGAAACTGAATATAAAGCAGGTGTACATGGCGGCGACCATCAACGAGGTCACCAGAAAACCCAGCGTACCGGCCACGCCCCAGCCATAGCTCCAGCCAAAGTATTCGCCGGAAATCACTAGCCCGACGGCGATGCCCCACAAATGCAGGGTGCCCAAGGTGGGTTTGAGTTGTGTGTTCATCGTGTGGCGCTCCCTGAACGGTTTGGAATGATTACTGGGTGTTGCAGCGGCCATGCCAGCCCATAGAAGCGTGTCGTAAAGCTCGGACAGTGTCGCGAGGGGAACTGTTTTGCGTTTGAATGTTTCCGTTGGTGCACCAGAATAAAGCGGCGGTGCCCGGCCTGACGCTTTCGCGAGCAAGCCCGCTCCCACACTTAATCGCGTACTACCTGCTCAAACGCGGTCGAATGTGGGAGCGGGCTTGCTCGCGAAGAGGCCCGCAAAGCCACCACTAATCCCCCTGTAAACTCCGCATAAACCCACTCTTTACGCCGTCTTTACGCCCCGCCCATACCCTCGCTCTCGTTCCTTTACGCCACTCCTGCCGACAATTGCCCCACACGCGGCAATCGCCGCAAAACGGAGAGACTTCCATGAGCGTTCTGGACGGGGTGTCACTGCTATTGGCTGTGGCGCTGTTCATTTATCTGCTGGTTGCGCTGTTACGCGCGGATCGGAACTAGGAGCAGGCTATGCACAGTTATGACTATTGGCTGATCATCGCCTTCTTTGCCGTGGTGCTGGTGCCGGCACCGTTCCTGGGGCGGTTCTACTACAAAGTGATGGAAGGTCAGCGCACCTGGCTCTCGCCGGTGCTCGGCCCCGTCGAGCGCGCGTGTTATCGCCTGTCCGGGGTGGACGAGCACCAGGAGCAGAGCTGGCAGAAGTACACGCTGGCGCTGCTGGCGTTCAACCTGGCCGGTTTTGTGTTGCTGTTCGCGGTGCTGTTGTTCCAGGAATACCTGCCACTCAACCCGCAGAAATTGCCGGGTCAGGAATGGACGCTGGCGTTCAACACCGCGGTCAGTTTCATGACCAACACCAACTGGCAGAACTACAGCGGTGAAGCCTCCCTGAGCTACCTCAGCCAGATGGTCGGCCTCACCGTGCAGAATTTCGTCAGCGCCGCCACCGGCCTGGCTGTGCTGGTCGCGCTGTGCCGTGGTATCGGGCGCAAGTCCACCAAGACCCTGGGCAACTTCTGGGTCGACATGACCCGCGCCACCCTCTACGGCCTGCTGCCGCTGTGCCTGGTGTTCGCGTTGTTCCTGGTGTGGCAGGGCGTGCCGCAAACCTTCGCGCACTATGTGAATGCCGTGACGATGCAGGGCGTGGACCAAGTGATCCCGCTCGGCCCGGCCGCCAGCCAGATTGCGATCAAGCAACTGGGCACCAATGGCGGCGGCTTCTTTGGCGTCAACTCGGCGCACCCGTTTGAAGACCCGACAGCCTGGGCCAACCTGTTCGAGCTGTCGGCAATTATCCTGATCCCGGTGGCGCTGGTTTTCACCTTCGGCCACTACGTGAAAGACCTGCGTCAGAGCCGCGCGATTCTCGGCTGCATGCTGGCGCTGTTCCTGATCGGCGGCGCGACCTCGCTGTGGGCCGAATACCAGCCCAACCCGACCCTGAGTAACCCGGCGGTTGAACAAACGGCACCGCTGGAAGGCAAAGAAGCGCGCTTCGGCACCACCGGCACAGTGTTGTGGTCGGTGGCCACCACCGCAGCGTCCAACGGTTCGGTCAACGGCATGCAAGACAGCCTCAACCCGCTAAGCGGGATGGTGGCACTGGTCAACATGATGGTCGGCGAAGTGATCTTCGGCGGCGTCGGCGCCGGTATGTACGGCATGTTGCTCAACGTGTTGATCGCGGTGTTCCTCGCTGGCCTGATGATCGGCCGTACCCCGGAATACCTGGGCAAGAAGCTACAGGCCAAGGAAGTGCAATTGCTGGTGGTGACGCTCTTGGTGATGCCGGTTGGCGTGCTGGTGCTCGGCGCCATTGCCGCCAGCCTGCCCGGCCCGGCCAGTGCCATCAGTAATCCTGGCCCCCACGGTTTCAGCCAGTTGCTCTACGCCTACACCTCGGCCAGTGCCAACAACGGCTCGGCATTCGGCGGTTTCAGCGCCAACACGCCGTTCCACAACCTGATGCTGGGCCTGGGCATGTTGATCGGCCGCTTCGGTTACATCCTGCCGGTACTGGCCCTGGCCGGCAGCCTGGCGATGAAGAAAACCGCACCGATTGGCCAGAACAGCTTCCCCACCCATGGCCCGCTGTTCGTAACCCTGTTGACCGTGACCATTTTGCTGGTGGGCGGCCTGACTTTCCTGCCGACACTGGCACTGGGCCCCATTGCTGAACACTTGAGCATGGCTGCTCCTAAATAAAGAGCTAAAGGGGATATGAAAATGAATATGCCTGCAAAAAACGCCTCTCCTGTGAACACCCAGGAACCGCCAAAAACTGCGATCTCCGCCTTGTGGCGCCCGGCGCTGGTCCAGGCGTTCGTCAAGCTCGACCCACGCCAACTGCAACGCTCGCCGGTGATGCTGGTGGTCGAACTGACCGCCATCCTCACCACCGTGCTGTGCTTTGTGCCGGACACGGCGGTGCCGACTTTTGTCGCCGTACAGATCGCCGTGTGGCTGTGGTTCACCGTACTGTTCGCCAACTTCGCCGAAGCCTTGGCTGAAGGTCGCGGCAAGGCCCGCGCCGACAGCCTCAAAGCCGGTAGCGAAGGCCTCAGCGCGCGCCGGAAAGAGGCCGACGGCAGTTTCAAAGTCGTGCCGGCCACCAGCCTGCGCAAAGGTGATGTGGTGCGCGTCGCTGCCGGGGAGATGATCCCCGGTGATGGCGAGGTCATCGAGGGGATCGCGGCCGTCAACGAAGCGGCGATCACCGGCGAATCCGCGCCGGTCATCCGTGAATCCGGCGGCGACCGTTCGGCCGTCACCGGCAACACGCGGTTGGTGTCGGACTGGTTGCTGGTGCGCATCACCGTCAACCCCGGTGAGTCCACCCTGGACCGCATGATTGCATTGGTGGAAGGCGCCAAGCGCCAGAAAACCCCCAACGAAGTGGCGCTGGATATCCTGCTGATCGGTCTTACGCTGATCTTCCTGCTGGTGGTGGTCACCCTGCAGCCGTTCGCCCACTTCGCCAATGGCAGCTTGCCGCTGGTGTTCCTGGTCGCGCTGCTGGTGACGCTGATTCCGACCACCATCGGCGGCCTGTTGTCGGCCATTGGTATTGCCGGTATGGACCGCCTGGTACGCCTCAACGTCATCGCCAAATCCGGGCGTGCCGTGGAAGCAGCGGGTGACGTGCATGTGTTGCTGCTGGATAAAACCGGCACCATCACCTTCGGCAACCGTCGTTGTGCAGCCGTGATCGCCGCGCCTGGCGTCAGCGGTCTCGATCTGGCTGAAGGTGCGCTGCTGGCGTCCCTGGCGGACGACACGGCGGAAGGCAAATCCATCGTCGAATACCTGCGCGCGCTGCACCCTCAGGCCGAGCCGACCCTGGACGAGCTGACCTGCGTGCCGTTCAGTGCCGAAACGCGCTTGTCGGGTGTCGACTACCAAGCCCGTGTGTTCCGTAAAGGCGCGGTCGATTCGCTGCTGGCGTTTATCGGCCAACAACGCCGTGACCTGCAACCGGCGCTCTCGCGGGAAATCGACAAGATTGCCCAGAGCGGCGGCACGCCATTGCTGGTATGCGCCGATGGCAAACTGCTTGGTGCGATCCACCTCAAGGACGTGGTCAAACCCGGAATCCGCGAACGTTTTGCCGAACTGCGCAAACTGGGGATTCGCACCGTGATGGTCACCGGTGACAACCCGCTGACTGCCGCCGCGATTGCCGCTGAAGCGGGTGTGGATGATGTGCTGGCCGAAGCCACCCCAGAGAAAAAACTCGCGCGCATCCGCCACGAGCAGAACGATGGGCGCCTGGTTGCGATGTGCGGCGACGGCGCCAACGACGCTCCGGCGCTGGCCCAGGCCGACGTCGGCATGGCGATGAACGACGGCACCCAGGCCGCGCGCGAAGCCGCCAACATGGTCGACCTCGACAGCGACCCCACCAAGCTGTTGGACGTGGTGCAGATCGGCAAGGAACTGCTGGTGACCCGCGGCGCGTTGACGACCTTTTCCATCGCCAACGACGTGGCTAAATACTTCGCGATTTTGCCGGCGCTGTTCGCCTCGATCTACCCGCAACTGGGCGTGCTCAACGTGATGCATTTGCAGAGCCCGCAGAGCGCGATTCTCTCGGCCATCGTCTTCAACGCGCTGATTATCGTGGTGTTGATTCCCCTGGCACTGCGCGGTGTGCGCGTACAGGCGGCGAGTGCGGCGGCGTTGCTGCGCCGCAACCTGCTGATCTACGGGCTGGGCGGGCTCCTGGTGCCGTTCGTGGGCATCAAGGCGATCGACATGCTCCTGACCGCGCTGCACCTGGTGTAACTGGATCGCACTTTTTTGTGGCGAGGGAGCTTGCTCCCGCTGGACCGCCTAGCGGTCCCGGATCTACGGCCGCTACGCAGCCGAACGGGAGCAAGCTCCCTCGCCACAGTGGTTACTCGATTTATTGAGGATTTCAAGATGACTAACATGATCCGCCCGGCCCTGAGCCTGCTGGTCCTCATGACCCTGATCACCGGCGTTGCCTACCCGCTGGTGGTCACCGGCGTCGCCCAAGTTGCGTTCCCCGACCAGGCCAATGGCAGCCTGGTGCGTGACGCCGAGGGCAAAGTGCGCGGCTCCAGCCTGATCGCCCAGGATTTTACCGGTGACAGCTGGTTCCACCCACGGCCATCGGCCGGCGCGTTTGCCACGGTCTCCAGCAGCGCCAGCAACCTGGGCCCAAGCAACCCGGCATTGGCCACGCGCATTTTTGATGACGCCAATAAACAACTGGTGCCAGGCCAGGGCCCGGTGCCTTTGGTCTCCCTGACGACCTCCGGCAGCGGCCTTGATCCACACTTGCCACCGGCGGCGATTGCCTATCAACTGGCGCGAGTGGCGGCGGCGCGAAATGTACCGGTGTCTACACTGCAGCGCTTGCTCGATGAGCACATCGAAAGCCCGCTGGTAGGGCCGCCGGTGGTGAATGTGCTGGCGCTGAACATGGCGCTGGAAAAACTCTGATCCCCTTGTGGGAGCGGGCTTGCTCGCGAATGCGGTGCGTCAGTCAACTAATCTGTTACTGACAGACCGCATTCGCGAGCAAGCCCGCTCCCACATTGGATCTTCAGTGACCTGAATACCTGAAGGAACTCCTAAGCATGAGCGACTCCGGCCGCGCCGATGCCCTGTTAGCCGATCTGCCACGGGACGGCCGTGGCCGGCTCAAAGTCTTCCTCGGTGCGGCGCCCGGTGTGGGCAAGACCTACGCCATGCTCCAGGCCGCCCACACCCAACTGCGCCAAGGTGTGCGCCTGATCGCAGGCGTGGTTGAAACCCATGGCCGCGCCGAGACCGAAGCCTTGCTCAGCGGCCTGCCGCAGCAACCCCTGCTGCGCAGCGAATACCGTGGTGTGATGCTCGAAGAAATGGACCTCGACGGCCTGCTCGCCGCCAAGCCCAAGCTGGTGCTGGTGGATGAACTGGCCCACAGCAATGCCCCCGGCAGTCGCCATGAAAAACGCTGGCAAGACATCCAGGAACTGCTCGCCGCCGGCATCAACGTGTTCTCCACGGTCAACGTCCAACACCTGGAAAGCTTGAACGATCAGGTGCGTGGCATCACCGGCGTGCAAGTGCGTGAAACCTTGCCGGACTGGGTGCTGCAAGAGGCCGACGAGCTGCTGCTGATCGACCTGCCGTCCCGCGAGTTGCTGGAGCGCCTGCGCGACGGCAAGGTGTATGTGCCGGAACAGGCCCGCGCCGCCATCGATGCGTTCTTCACCCAGACCAACCTCATGGCCCTGCGCGAGCTGGCCATGCAAACCGCCGCTGCGCATGTCGATGACGATCTGGCCCAAGGCTACCGCCAGCTTGGCCAGGCTGCTCCGGCGGTGCGCGGGCGTTTGCTGGTGGGCGTGGACGGTGATGCGCAGGCCGAACGCCTGGTGCGTCACGCCAGCCGCGTGGCCCAGCGTCGGCATTTGCCGTGGAGCCTGGTGCATATCGATAACGGTCGCGCGCGCGATGAGCAATCGCGCCTGCGCCTGCAAAATGCCCAGCAACTGGCTGAGCGGCTCGGCGGCGAAGTGGTGTTGCTGCGCGCCGGTGAAGTGGCCAAGACGCTGATCCAGCATGCCGCCGAACGCCGCGCCAGTCTGGTACTGGTAGGGCAGTCGCGGATGCGCTGGCGGCGCAGGCTGTTCGGCGGTGGCTTGGCGGCACGCTTGCTGCGCAATGCGCGGGGTTTGGAGATCAACGTCCTCGACAGCGACGACATGCCCGCGCCGCCACGCCTGCCGGATGTACGCGGGCTGGTGTGGTTCGACTATGGGCTGGCGGTGGTTGCGACCATCGTCGCGGCGGCGTTGGCATGGGCGGTGGCCAGTGTGTTGCCGCTGCCGAATATCTCGTTGGTGTTTCTTGCGGCAGTGCTGTTGGTCGGTGTGCGCAGCAGCCTGGGGCCGTCGCTGCTGTGTGCGGCGCTGTCGTTTCTGACCTACGACTTTCTGTTTATCCCGCCGAATTTCTCCTTCGCCATCCAGCGTGAAGAAGACGTGCTGACCCTGTTGTTCTTCCTGCTGATGGCCGCGCTGACCGGCAACCTCGCGGCGCGTCAGCGTCGGCAATTGCAGGCCCTGCGTGACACCCAGGAAGAAACCAGCGAACTGCTCGACCTGTCGCGCAAACTCACCGCCGCCACCGACCGCCAGGCGGTGATCAGTGCGGCGGCCCATCACCTGGAAGGCTGGAGTGACCTGGACCTGTGCCTGTTGAACCGAGACGGCCAGGGCGACTGGAAGGTCGAAACCGGCGCCGCGCTGAACCTCACCGAAGCCGAACGCGCTGCCGCCGACTGGGCCTGGCAGCATGATCAACCGGCCGGCATGGGCACCGGTACCTTGCCGTTTGGGCGTTGGTGGTGGTGGCCGCTGTCGGGCGAGGAGGGGCCGTTAGGCCTGCTCGGTGTCAGCCCCAAACCGGGCCTGGAATTGAGCGGCCAACGCCGACGTTTGCTCACCGCATTGAGCCAGCCGTTGGCTCAGGCTCTGGCGCGCGCGCAACTGGCGCAGGAGCTGGAGTCGGCGCGCCTGCACGGCGAAACCGAGCAACTGCGCAGCGCTTTGCTGGCCTCGGTGTCCCACGATTTGCGCACGCCGTTGACCTCAATGCGCGGCAGCATCGACAGCCTGCTGGCGCTCGGCGAAGCCATCCCACTGGAGGACCGCCGCGAATTGCTGGAAGGCACCCGCGATGAAGCCGAGCGCCTGGACCGCTATATCCAGAACCTGCTGGACATGACACGCCTGGGCCACGGCGCGCTGAAACTGGCGCGCGATTGGGTCTCGCCGGGTGATATCGTCGGCAGCGCCCTGGGCCGCTTGCGCGCGGTGCTGGCGCCGTTGCAGGTACACACTGACGTGCCGGCGCAGTTGCCGCTGCTGTATGTACACGCCGCATTGATCGAGCAGGCGCTGGTCAATGTGCTGGAAAACGCTGCGCGTTTCTCACCGCCCCACGGCCGTTTGCAGGTGAGTGCCGGCGTGGCCGATGAGCAGCTGTTTTTTGCCGTGGCCGACGAGGGGCCGGGGATCCCCGAGGACGAGCGTGCGAAGATCTTCGATATGTTCTACACCGCCGCCCGTGGTGATCGCGGCGGGCAGGGCACGGGCCTTGGCCTGGCGATCTGCCAGGGCATGGTGGGCGCTCACGGTGGGCACATCCGCGTCGATGACGGTATAGAAGGGCGCGGCACCTGCATCAGTTTATTCCTGCCGTTACCGACGCAACCTGGCCCGGAGCGCGAGCCTTGAGCTACCCTCTTTTTTCCACGGATTTTGATTGGACACCATGAGCCAAACCGCGACGATTTTAGTCATTGATGACGAACCGCAGATCCGCAAATTCCTGCGTATCAGCCTGGCCTCCCAGGGCTACAAGGTGATCGAAGCCGGCACCGGCAACGAGGGCCTGGCCCAAGCGGCATTGAGCAAACCGGATCTGCTGGTGCTCGACCTCGGCCTGCCCGACATGGACGGCCAGCAAGTGTTGCGCGAGTTTCGCGAGTGGTCGACGGTGCCGGTATTGGTGCTGTCGGTGCGCGCCAGCGAAGTGCAAAAAGTCGAGGCCCTGGACAGCGGCGCCAATGACTATGTAACCAAACCCTTTGGCATCCAGGAATTTCTCGCCCGTGTGCGCGCCTTGTTGCGCCAGGCGCCAGCGGGAGAGGCCCAGGAAGCGGCGTTGAGTTTCGGCCCGTTAACGGTGGACCTGGCCTATCGCCGCGTGCTGCTGGACGGTGCTGAAGTGGCCCTGACGCGCAAGGAGTATGCGGTGCTGGCGCAACTGGCGCGCCATCCTGGGCGGGTGATCACCCAGCAGCAATTGCTCAAGGATATCTGGGGGCCGACCCATACCGAAGACAGCCATTACCTGCGCATCGTGGTAGGCCATCTGCGGCAGAAACTGGCGGATGATCCGACGCAGCCACGGTTTATCGTGACCGAGGCGGGTGTGGGGTATCGGTTGTTGAATGCCTGAATTTATCGGTGCCTGAACCGGCGCCTTCGCCACACCCACACGTTCAACCCTGCTCACTCTCATACTTGTCCAACGTATCACTGGCAATTTCCCGCCCCAACGCGATCAACTCCGGCGCCTTGTAGAACTCGAAAAACCGGCACACCCGCTTCGGCACGTTGATCAGCACGTCCGGCGGGTAACCGGCAATCTTGTACTGCGCCAGCGAGGTCTGCATCACTTCGAAACTCTGGTTGATCAGGTCCAGCAGTGACGCGGGGCCGACGTTATCGATGATGAACGAGCCGGTCGCGGACTTCGGCGCACCTTGTTTTTCAGGCGCAGCCGCAGGTTGTTGGGCCTCGGGTTCGGCCGACTCCAGCCACGGGTTGATGTCGGCGGCCTGGGACTGCAAGGCTTCCTGCTCCAGCTTCATCAGTTGCTCGGCCTGCTTGCGCCGAAACGGCAGGTGCGAACCCAGTGATTTGGCCAGGCTGTTGAAGCGGCTTTTGAACGCCGGCGGACGCTGGATCACCGGCAGGTGATAGTGCTTCTGGTTGGTGGCGTTGAGGTTGACCGCGATGATCAAATCGCAATGGCTCGACACCACCGGCACGATCGGCAGCGGGTTAAGCAGACCACCGTCCACCAGCATGCGGTTGCCTTGCATCACCGGTGTGAACAGGCTGGGTATCGCCGCCGAAGCGCGCATGGCCTGGTGCAGGCAGCCTTCCTGAAACCAGATTTCCTGTTGGTTGGTCAGGTCGGTGGCCACAGCGGTGTAGGGAATACGCAGCTCTTCGATATTGATCTCGCCGACGATCTTGCGGATTTGCCCGAAGACTTTTTCGCCACGAATCGCCCCCAGGCGAAAGCTCACGTCCACCAGGCGCAGCACGTCCAGGTAGTCGAGGCTCTCGATCCAATTGCGGTATTCGTCAAGCTTGCCGGCGGCGTAGATCCCGCCGACCACGGCGCCCATGGAGCAGCCGGCGATACAGGCGATGTCGTAGCCGCGCCGTTCGATTTCCTCGATCACGCCAATATGGGCGTAACCGCGGGCGCCGCCGGAGCCCAGCACCAAGGCAACACGTTTTTTCATGAGCTGATCCTTCGCAAAACTGTGGCCCACAATGCGCCTACCGGC
Source organism: Pseudomonas onubensis (assembly GCF_965653655.1). Classification (NCBI taxonomy): domain Bacteria; kingdom Pseudomonadati; phylum Pseudomonadota; class Gammaproteobacteria; order Pseudomonadales; family Pseudomonadaceae; genus Pseudomonas; species Pseudomonas onubensis. Next base: position 44,147 of record NZ_CBFHAZ010000009.1, read on the forward strand.
AGAGGGCATCAAAATATTTTTCCAGAATAGCCATAACGCTCGGGTATGCTCTGGCAATCGGCGCTTCTGATTTCAGGTTGTAGACAAGGCACTTTTCCTTTTGGGCAACGTCTACAGCCTACGACTGTTTTTCTATATTTGAGGTGTCATTGATGAAAGCCTGGATGTGTGTGCCTGTGATCGTGTTGGCCTTGGCCGGTTGTGCCGGCAAAACCGCGTACCGCGACAGCTGTGGCACGCAATTGGATGCGGCCTGGCACGAGCTGGATTTGGCCAAGGCCGAAGGCTTTGCCGGCACCGTGAGCTACTCTAAGGCTTTGTCGCTGTTGACCGGCGCCAAGACCCAGCAGCAATTCGAAGCGTTTGAAGGCTGTTCCAACAAGGCCGAGAAGGCGCGGTTCTATATTCGTGAGTCGCGCGCCGGGCGTTGATCCGTCAGCGGCGAATAGGGTTTCATCGTTAAGGGGGAAGGGATGTCAGCGCTGGTTGATCAGTTAGTCGCTCAGGTCATTGGCCTGGAAGTAGGGTTACTGAGCTGCCAGGCTCGCCTCGCCGCCGTCACCGACGATGAAGCCTTGCACGACCTGCGCACCACCGTGCGGCGCCTGCGCAGTTTGTTGCGCCCCTTGCGCGGGCTGCCGGGTGTCGAGCAGCTGGAATTAGCCGCCAGCACGGTTGGCCAATTGACTACGCCGCTGCGCGACCGCGAAGTACTGGCGGCGTACCTGCATCAGCACGGTCATCACGCGGCGGCCGAACGGCGCCTGCGTTTGCAAGCCGATGCCTATCGCCAGGTGGCGCAAAGCCCGGAACTCGCGCATTTGCTGCTGATCCTGGATGCCTTCCCGCGTTTTATCCGCGCCTCCCAACACCAGAAACTGCTCAAAGGCCTGCGCCCGCGCATCGAAAAGCGTCTGGCCAAGCAATGGCAGAAACTCGATGACGCCCTCAAAGACCCTGATCATGACCGCCACCGTCTGCGCCTGCTGATCAAGCGCGTGCGCTACGCGGCCGAAGCCTACCCGGAGTTGGACAAACTACCTGCCAAGGCGATGCAACGCCTCAAGCAAGCACAAGGCGCCCTGGGCGATTGGCACGATTGCTGGCAATGGCTGGCCCAGGCCGAACATCAACCCGACCTGCAGCCGTGCGTTGCGGTTTGGCAGCGCACCATGGCCAAGGCTGAACGCCAGGCGGATCGGGTACTGGACAAGCTCAGCGCGGATTGTTTCTAGACCGGTCCGGCTTTTGGCCGGAATACGCGCTGTGCCAGGCCGGCCCGCTGGTTAAGATCCCTGCATCGGTTTTCTGGATGTGAGGTTGCCATGCGCTTTTGTGATTTGCTCGATGCCGCCCGTAACAACCCGTTGGAAGTGACCATCCCCGCTGAATGGGCGCAGGGCCGCGCAACCTTTGGTGGCCTGGTGGCTGCCTTGCAATACGAAGCCTTGCGCGCCCAAGTGCCGGCGGATCGCCCTTTGCGTTCGCTGGCCATCACCTTTGTCGGCCCGGTAGCGCCGGATGTACCCGCCAGTTACCAGGTCGAAGTGCTGCGCGAAGGCAAAGCAGTCAGCCAGTTGCTCGGCCGTGTGGTGCAGAACGGCGAAGTGGCGACCTTGGTACAAGCCAGCTTTGGCGCAGCCCGCGAGTCGGTCATTGATGTAGCGAGCGAGCCGCCGCCGGTGTTCAAACACTGGGATGAGTGCCAGGAACTGCCCTATATCAAGGGCGTTACTCCCGAATTCATGCGGCACCTGGCGATGCGCTGGAGTGTCGGCGGCCTGCCGTTTACCGGTAATAAATCCCGCGATATGGGCGGCTGGGTGCGTTTGCGTGGGGACGTGAAGGAAGAGCCGCTGACCGAGGCGTATATTCTTGCCCTGGTCGATGCCTGGCCACCGGCCTTGTTGCCGCACCTGACCAAACCGGCGCCGGGCAGCACCCTGACCTGGACCATCGAGTTCATCCAGCCGCTGCAAAACCTGACCACCCTCGACTGGTGCCAGTATTACGTCAACATCGAGCACGCCCGCGACGGCTACGGCCATGCCGCTGCCGCGCTGTGGAGCCCGAGCGGCGAGTTGATCGCCATCAGCCGCCAGACTGTGGTGGTCTTCGCCTGACCCTCAGAAGTGCTGGCTGCCCTGGGCTTCCAGCGTGCGGCCGTGGCGTTGCAGCGCAACGCCCGCCATCAGGCCGACGACGCCGATGGCAACACTGGCCAGGCTGAAGCTGAACACGCCAGACACCATCAACAGAAAACCAATGATCAGCAAAGGCACGGCAAGCAGTTGCAGGCCCAGGTTAGTGGGGTGCTGGTGAGCCTGTGGCTGAGTGCGCCATTGCCAGGCGGGGAAGTTGGGGTGACGTTTGCCCATGATCATGAATCCTCTGTCCGTTGAAACAACATGGACAAAGTTTAGGTCGCGGGCACGTGGGACGGCGAATCAAGACTCGCTATGGAAGCCATAGCCAGCCTTGTTTGGCTTATAGCTTCAATTGCCCGATCGCCTTGCTCAATTCCCCCGCCAAGGTCGCCAGTTCGTTGCTGGTGGTGGCCGACTCCACGGTCTGTTGCACGGTGTTCTCGGTCACATCGCGAATGCTCACCACCGCGCGGTTCATCTCTTCGGCAACATGGCTTTGCTGTTCGGCGGCCACGGCAATCTGGGTATTGCTTTCGCGCATCTGGGCCACGGCGCCGGTGATTTCGGCGAGTGCGGCGCCGGCTTCCTGGGCCTGTTGCACGCAATCATCAGCCTTGAACGAGCTTTCTTGCATGAAGTCCACCGCATCGCGGGTGCCGGCTTGCAGTGCCGAGACCATGCGGGTGATTTCGTCGGTGGAGCTTTGCACGCGCTTGGCCAAGTTGCGTACTTCGTCGGCGACCACGGCAAAACCACGGCCCATTTCGCCGGCGCGGGCGGCTTCGATGGCGGCGTTGAGGGCGAGCAGGTTGGTTTGTTCGGCGATGCTGTGAATCACCCCGACCACGCCGTTGATTTTCTGACTGTCTTCGGCGAGTTTCTGGATCATTTCGGCCGTCTGCTGCACGCCGGTGGACAGGCCTGCGATAGAGCGCTGCACTCGGGTGACCACTTCCTTGCCGCTGCCGGCGAGGGTGTCGGCGGTCTGGGACAGGTCGCGGGTAGCGCCGGCATGCTGGGCGATATGGTAGACGGTGGCGGTCATCTCATTGATGGCGGTGGCGGCCTGGTCGGTTTCGCTTTGCTGGCCGAGCATGCCGTGCTGCACCTCGTTCATGCTGCTGGCCAGGCGCGCGGCGCCATCGTCGAGTTGCTGGGCGGTGCGCGCCACGGTGCTGACCACGCGCTGATAGCCGGCCTGCATGGCGTTGAAGGCGCTGGCCATCTGGCCAACTTCATCTTTGCAGGCCAGGGGCACGCGGGCCGACAGGTCGCCGGTCTTCTCTACGTGCAGCATCACGTCCTTGAGGGTGTTGAGTTGGCTGAGCAGGAAGCGGATCAGCAACTGCGAGGCGCCAAGCATCGCCAGCATCAGGATCAACACGGCCACGGCGTAGTTGGCGAAGCGTTCGCCGAAAACCTGGCTGAGGCTACGGCCGTAGGCGAGTACTGCGATTTGTTGGCCATCGGCACGGGTGACCACTTCGGCACCGATCAGTGGGTTTTCCCCGAGCACGGGCATGTGATTGAGCTCGACCCAACCGCTGGCGGTGCTCAGGGTTGAAAGATCTTGATCGGCCAACTGTGGGATTTGGCCGCGGGCAAAGGTCAGCCAATGTTCGTCTTTGGGTAATGGGCTGTTGGCCGGCCAGGCACCGAGTAGTCGTGCCTGGGCCTGGGCCGAAGCCCGGGACGCATCGCTGCGGGCCTGTTGTTCGAGCTGCACGGCATACAGCACCAGCAGCAGTGTGGTGATGAAAGCGACCGCATTGACGGCCCAGAATTTGTATTTCAGCGAGATATTGCTAAGCCAGGCACCCATGGAAGGTTTTCTCTGATAGCGGAAACAGCATTGGCAAGGTGCCATTATTGTGCCGCTACTCAGTAAACCGGTTTTGACATGGGTCAATGCGCCGCATCAATCCACTTGAGGTAGCCCAAAAAACGCACGGGAGCAGGCGGTGCTGTGCTCGGCCAGGTCTTCCAGCGTTTCATTGCGATGCAGTGCCACTTCACGCAGCACTTCGGGTAAATAAGCCGGTTCATTGCGGCCATTTTTCGGTTTTGGCCGCAAGGTGCGCGGTAGCAAGTACGGCGCATCGCTTTCCAGCATCAGGCGGCCCCGGGGAATTTCCCTGACCAGCGGATGCAGGTGCGTGCCACGGCGCTCGTCGCAGATCCAACCGGTAATGCCGATGTGCAGGTCGAGGTCGAGGTAGCTGAACAGCGCCTGTTGTTCGCCGGTAAAGCAATGCACCACGGCGGCGGTCAGGTGATCTCGGTAGTCCTTGAGGATTTCCAGCAGGCGCTGGTTGGCGTCACGTTCGTGCAGAAACACCGGCAGTTTCAGCTCGACCGCCAGGGCCAAATGCTCCTCGAGGACTTTTTCCTGCTGTGGGCGCGGGGAAAAGTCGCGGTTAAAGTCCAGCCCGCATTCGCCCACCGCACGCACGCGGCTTTCGTTGAGCAACGCACGCAAACGCTGGGCGCTGTCGCCGTTCCAGTCACTGGCCGAGTGCGGGTGGATGCCGGCGGTGCTGAACAGGCGTTGGCCGCTTTCATCGAGTTTTACGCACAGTTCCAGGGCCTGTTCGCTGCCGTCGACGCTGGTGCCGGTGAGCACCAATTGTTGCACGCCGGCGGCGTAGGCACGGTCGAGAACGGCCTGGTGCCTCTCGTCGAAACTGGGGTTGGTCAGGTTGACGCCGATATCAATGAGTTGCATGGTGCTAGCTCCGCCTGCGGCCGGAAAGCATATCAGAGCTGTAGATTTATAAGAAAAACTAAGAACTACAACGCGTTATAGCTGTCTTTGAACGTCGCAAGTGACATTGTGGTTGGCGCGCCGCCTGCCCCGACGCCACCGTTGCGTGCCTTGCCAGCGCTTGAAGCGCTCTGTTTCTGACCTCCAGCTTTTCGTCTTTCACGAAATGGCTGGCCAGTATTCTTTCCGGAGAGCGGATGATCCGACCCTCGGCGTTGCTTATGTTGTGCCTGACGTTACTGCTGCCCACGGCGGCGGTAGCGCGTCTGGACGGGCCGCTGGAAGTGACCAAGCCCGGCAAGGTCCGTGACCTGGCGCAGATCCGCTCGAGTCGCACCCTGCGTGTGTTGGTCAACCAGAGCCGTAACAGTTCCGGTGAGGTCCAGGGCCAGGCTATCGGGGTCGAATACCATCGCCTGCGGGCGTTCGAGCAATACCTGAACGGCCACGCCCGGGATGGAGAAGAAATCAGCCTCAAGATCATTCCCAAGGCCAAGGACCAATTGCTTGGCGCATTGGCCCGTGGCGAAGGCGACTTGGTGGCGCCGGGTGAATTACTCGATGTGAAGGCCACGCACAAGATCAGCACCAGTGACCCGATTGCCAGCGGCGTGCCGCTATGGCTGGTGGGCGTGAAGGGTGAGCGGCGGTTTACCAAGCTGGAGCAATTGTCCGGGCGCACCTTGGCGTTGACCACCGGCAGCGCGGCGGCGGATGCCATCAACCAGGTCAACCAGCAACTGGCGCTGCACAAGCGCCCGCCGGTAAAGGTGGAGTGGGTTGACCCGACGCTGGCCGTGGAGGATGTGTTGGAGATGGTTCAGGCCGGAATCTTCCACCTCACCATCGTCGAAAAGCCGATTGCCGAGCGCTGGTCGAAAATCCTGCCCAAGTTACGCTTTGATCGGCAGGTGGCAATCAGCGAGCCGGGTGACGAGTACTGGTTCGTGCGCCAGGATGCCTCGATGCTGCGGGCCAGTATTGATCGCTTCCTCAAGACTTACCGCACGCCGTCCGACCAGGACGTAGCGTTTCAGCGTATCTATCGACGTCTCTACCAAGTGCGCAATCCGCTGGCCCGTGCCGACCGTCAGCGCCTGGAGAAACTGCGTCCGGTGCTGCAAAAGCACGCCCGAGAGCAGGGCATGGACTGGCTGAACCTGGCCGCGCTGGCCTTCAAGGAGTCTGCCCTGGACCCTGGCGCGCGCAACAGCGGCGGGCCGACCGGCCTGATGCAGATCACCCCATCGGCGGCGCAGCGGGTAGGTGTGAACAATATCGAGAGCCTGGACAACAATGTGCAGGCCGGTGCGCGTTACCTGGCAATGATCCGCCGCAAGTTCTTCGCCAGCCCCAAACTCAACGAGCGCGAACGCATGGCCTTTGTGCTGGCGGCTTATAACATGGGGCCGGAGCGGGTCCAGGGTATGCGCGCAGAGGCTCGCCGGCGGGGCTTGAACCCCAATCAATGGTTCTTCCAGGTCGAACGCATTGCCATGGAACAGGTGGGAATGGGCGGCGTCAGCTATGTTAATAGCGTGAACAAGTATTACTTGGCGTTTGATCGGGAGCGGGAATCCCTGGAACCGTCGACGCCGAAAATTGCCTCACGAAAATAATCGGTTTTATCGATAAGTATTAGGCGATTTTTGCGCTTTTATCATAGTCTGATCCGATTAATATAGCGGCCAACCAACCCCTACTTTGAAAAGGATTCTCACCATGAGCCCACTGATCACTCGTATTCTGTCCACCCGCGCCGGTTACGGCCTGACCATCCTGCGAATTTTTGTCGGCATTGTTTTCGCCGCCCATGGTTCGCAAAAACTCTTCGGCTGGTTTGGCGGCGGCGGTTTGGCCGGCACGGCGCAGTACATGGAAAGCCTGGGCCTGACGCCGGGCACACTGATGGCAGTGCTGTCAGGTGGGACTGAGTTCTTTGCCGGCCTGGCTTTGATCATTGGCTTGCTGGCACGCCCTGCGGCATTGGGCCTGGCGTTCCTGTCGCTGGTGGCGATCTTCTCGGTGCATATCCATAACGGCCTGTTCATGGCCAACAACGGTTATGAGTTCGCCTTGGCCTTGCTCGGCGGTGCACTGGCGGTGCTGTTCGAAGGCGCCGGCAAACTGTCCGTCGACCGCGCCATCGCCCACTGAAGACCCGCGTAACCCCCTGAAAAAGCCCGCCATGAGCGGGCTTTTTCATTGCTCGGGATTCTTGACAGCGCCCCACCGGCTTCTCTAGGATGCTGCTCATGCGCCGATTTAAACAGCTAATTGCGGGGCGCCACTGGGACTCAATGCAGCCCGACAGAAGCATGCACTCATCAAGAGTCAGGTTTCGAAATACCGCTAAAGCGCTGGTTCGGTGTTGCCTCTCACCTGCCCGCAGACTTTTGAGGCAGAGACACGACACGATGAATGCACTACGCCCCCTCATACGCCTGGCCCCGATCACCGCGGACCTGACTCAACGCAACCCCAAAATCCTGCTGGGCGGTAAGCATCAGCCGACCTTGCTGCGTTATCTGGACGGCTGGCCGCGCCGTACAGGGCGCCCCTCAGCGTTTCTGATCCAGTTTGTGGAAGATGGCGATTCCCTGGCGCGTTTTGCCAGCAACAGCTTTGACCTCGCCGTTATCCAGGCGCCCAGTGCGGACGATGCCGAGGAGGTGATCCGCCAACTGACGCGCATCGCCCGGCAAGGGCTGATTGCGCGTCGTTGACGGCTCATCAGTGAACGACAACCGCCGACCGGCGTCGCCGGTGGTAGAGGAACACTGCCCAGGCGATCAGGCATAACGACAGCGGTACTGCGCCAATCATCAGCAACTTGAGGTTGCGTTCCGCTCGATGCACCGGTGCATACGCCTGGACCCTGAGTGAATGCAACTCCATGGGCAGCCGCAGTCGTTCCTTGTTGAGCGCCTGCAATTGGATAGTGGTGTCCACCGCGCGGGTGCCGAAGCCAGTACTCGGTGGATTCAAGCGTTGCCATTCCTGCTCGGTTTGCTCAAGACGTCTTTGCAGTTCCCCGGCTTTTTGCGCATAAGCCTGCTCGGCAGCCTCGCGCAGTTGCTCCAGTGCGTGGGGAGAATGGCTGACGCTGGTACGCGGTTGAATGTTTGCGAGCATGTCGGGCGCGGCAAGATTATCCAAGGTATTCAAGACAAACATCACATTGCTATTGGGCGCAGAGTTGATCACCGCGTCCATCAGCAAATCGGTATCGGCGACCACCACTACATCGATATGTGCAGCTTTTTGCAGCCCGGCAGGTTGTCCGTCAATGCCATCTGGAAAGGCCGAGTAGGCGGGGCCTTCGAGGCGCGCCGCGATCATATGGGGTTGCGCGGCAGCCGGTATTCCTTCATCCAGTAAGTCGGCTGCAGGCGTTGCTGCAAAGCGGCCTGCATCCAGCAGTGTGGAGCGCCTGGAGCTTTGCAACAGAGGCGTGAGTGTGGTGCGGCTTTTTCTCACGCGCGACAGCGCACCGCTGCTCGATACGATGACCGTATCCAGTTTCCAGGCACTCACATCGTTGGCCGCCATCGCTTGCCGTGGCAGGTTCAGCTTGGCCGGGTGCAGTACGGTTGGCGCGCCTGAGCCAAAAGCGTGATCGACCAACAGCTTGTCCGCCGGCATCTGAATGCCCCACGCCGCCAATAGCCCATCCAGCCTTGTGTCGGCGGGCTTGGCGTTGGTCTCGGCCTCGCTCACCGGGTCAATGAAGAGCATCAGTTTGCCACCCCTGAATACAAACTGTTCAATCGCATACAGGGTTTGTTCCGGCAGGGCGCGCGGGTGCACAACCATCAGGGTTTTGATCGATTCGGGCACTGTCGGGGTGCTTGATGCCAGGCCAATCAGATCAAAATGCTGATGCATCTGTGCCAGCAGCTGTTCGCCAGACGCGTTCAGTGCCAACCCCGTCAATACGCCGACGGTGGGAGGCTCGGGGTGCATCAGTTGGTGGATCAGATGACTGATTTCGTACTCAAGCAAGGGCTCGTCATCCAGGCGCAGTACATCGATACGTTGTGCGGGCTGGCCTGCACGGGTGCCAATGAGGCCAAGAAAGCCTTGCTTGTCATCCAATCCGAACAGGCCGGCCTTGTAGGCATCCTCTGAATAAGGGGTAGGATCTATAACATGTAGGTTAATCATGCCCTTTGATGCTTTTTCGAACTCTTTGAGTAAATCTGCCACTCGTTCGCCATAGCGGTTTATTGTCTGGCTTCTTCTCGGGTCATTGCTTGAGTTGAAGTAATACAAATCCAGTGGGTGTTCCAGAGTGGCAAGCAGTTGTCGCACAGCGGGCGATAAAGTGTGGATTTTCTGCTGTGAGAAGTCCCAGCGGATATTCGGTAGTTTGCCGACCCACGCGAGATTGAATGCAAGGAAAAGCAGCAGTATGACCAGCAGTGTCATACCCGTACTCAGAGTGGAACGCATCGTTTGCTTTCCTTCTCAACTGGTTTTGTAATTGAGCGTGACTGTGGATGCCGAGAGAAAGGCAAGGATCATGCTGATGTAGTACAAGGCGTCATGCAGTGTCAGTTTGCCGTTGTCGATAGAGCCGAAACGCGAAATCGGGTTAATCGAGACCAGGCTGTCTACTACCCAGATTGGTGCCTGATGTTCTAGTGCGTCCAGCACCGATGAAAGTCCGCTGGCTGCCAGTAACATCACCACCGTCACCAGAAATACAGCCAAACGTTGGTGGGTCAGGGCAGAAGTAAAACATCCGACAGAAAGATAGGCGCCGGCCAGCAACCAACTGGCTAGAAACTGTGAAGAGATAACACGGTTGTCGGCGGTGCCGAGGTAGTTGGCGAGGATCACCAGTGGGAAAGTCAGCAACAATGCAATACCGCACACGACCCACGCCGCCAGAAACTTTCCGATTACTCGCTCTACGCTGGTGATGGGCAGGGTTTTGAGCATGTGGCGCATGCTTGCGTGGTGTTCGTCCGACCACAATTGCGTCGACAGCATGGGAATCAGCAGCAGGTAGAGCCAAGGGTGCAATTGGAAAAACACCTGCAGGTCGCCGCTGTCCTGTTCCAGCCAATTGCTTGTATACAGCCCCAGGGTGGCGCACAACACCAGAAACGCGGCAATACCCAGGTATGTGCTGGGCGTACAGGCATAACTGGCCAGTTGGCGCTTGAAAATGACGGGCAGCAGTTTCAAAGGTTGACCTCGTGGCTCAGATGCTGAACCACTTCGTTCAGGCGACCCGGCTCCAGATTCAGTGACGTTATGTTCCAGCCACGGCTGGCGATTAGTGCGTTGATATGGGGGTAGATGGCGTGCCCGGGCATGGCCAGAACCGTCACGGTGCCGGGTGCATGCCGGTCCTCTTCTATGCCCGCTACGCCGGGTAATACGGCAAGGGCGAGTAAATCCAGGGGTGTTTCTGCGGCCAGCGTGACGGCTCGGTAATGCCGGGAGTTGCGCTGCAAGTCGGGCAGCGGTGTGTCTGCCACAAGGTGCCCGCCGGCGATAACCAGGGCGCGCGTGCAGAGGCCGGACAGGTGGTCGCAGTGCCGGGAGGCAATGATGACTGCCATGTCTTCGGTCAGCGCCTGGATAAGTGTCTTGAACCTGAGCAGTTGATCCGGTGTGAGCCCCTCGGTCGGCTCATCCAGTAACAACAGGCCGGGGTTGTGCAGGATCGCCTGGGCGATGGCGACTCTGCGTTTCAGGCCGATCGAAAGCGTAGCAAGCGGTGCATCGAGCACCCGTGACAACTCCAGGCGCATGGCGGCCCGATCAACACGGCTGCGTTTTTCGGCACCGCTGAAGCCGCGAACGGCAGCAATGAAATTGAGCACGCCTTTAACCGACAGTGACTGATGGCTGAGGCCGCCCTGGAGTTGATAACCGAGGTTTTTTTGCGCCTGCAGTGGCTGCGTTTGAGTGTCGAAGCCCTGGACCGTCACATGCCCCGCAGAAGGTTTGGCGAGCCCGGCTATTACGCTCAGTAGAGTGGTCTTGCCTGCACCATTCTCCCCGAACAGGCCTATGCATTCCTGGCGTTGGGCACAAAATGAGACATTAGTGATGACGTTTCTTTTACCCAAACGCTTTGTCAGGCTGCTTATCTCGAGCATCTTTTTACCGAATAAGTTTTGCGAGGCGTAGGAACATTTACCGTCATATACGGTGAGCGCCAGGAAGGTTACGTTTAATCATTGGACTTGGGAACGTGGGGACATGTTTATCAGATAAGTCCTACGCCGCAGCGCCTAACTTGCTGAAACAATTGCGTTGTTCCGAGGTTTGTTAACGGCCGGGTGTTTATCTGGCGTTTATATAAGGTTTACTCTTTCGCAATAAGGCCTGAATATCATGATGCTTCTTCGCACGCTTGTTCTTGAACGCAGCGGTCAGGACACACCGATCAACGGTGCACTACTTTGCGGGTTTGCCGTTGCACAGACCGATTCAAACTTTCTGGTCTATAGCCTGGATGAAGAGACCGAACCTGGTAACTCCAGGGTCTATATCGCGGCGCTCCGCAAGAAACTCGATCGGTATTTCCTGGGTGGGGTCGAGTCCAAGGGAGATCTGCAAGTTGCCATGCAAGTGTTCAAGCAAATCCTGATGGCGGCTGCGGCCTCCGGAACCAAGACCGGCACTGTCAGCGAATCCTCGATCCCTTTCCATTTCATTGATTTGAAAGGCTGCAAGTTACCGCCCGCCAGACCGGAAGATCATCATTCAATGATCATCAAGAAGGGCCTGGTGATGAAGGTCATTACCCTGGGCATGTCTGCGCCCGCACTGCCGGCCATCGAAAGTGCTTCGTTGATCGTGCCTTCGATTCGCTTCTCGTCGCAGATGATTACCCCGCCCAGGCCCTCCAACCCAGCCAATTCCTCTGAGCCGCCGGTTTGCGAGCCGCTCAAGGCGCAACCACTGGAGACAGCCGTCGCGATTGCCCAGGCGCAGGAGTTGGAGCCAGCACCAGAACCAGAGCCGGAACCAGAGTCGGAACCGGAATCGGTCGAACTCAGTGCGCCGCCGGTTCAGGTTGAGCCGGCCGCGCCTGCACCGCGCCCACTTGCGCCGAAGATGGAACATGCCTCGTTGGTTGAGATGGACAGCACGTTGACCAGCCTGGCCAAGGTCGCCCAAGAGCTTACGCAACAGCAGCAAGCGGCAATCGAGCGCGAGGAAATGCTTGAGCAGTGGCAGGCACGACTCGAGCAGGAGCAGAGCGAACTGGAAGAAAAGAACCGGGCGTTGCAACAGCACTCAGCGCAGTTGCATGAGCGCGACCTTGAGGTTGGCAAGACGGCTGAGAAGTTGACGCAGGCACTGTCGCAGGTGGCGGGGATACGCCAGCGCTTGCAGGGTGTGCTCCTGGAGCTGGATCAAACCCTGGATGGCCAGGCTTGAAGCCGATGTGTTCTGCGGTCTGGCTACTTTTCAGGGTTCATTTATCATCAACCCCAGCCGGCCGGCGCCAGGGCGTGATGCCTTGGCGTATCGGCACCATTGGACATTGTCTGGGGATGCACGCGTTTGAGTACCAAGCTGATTACCAAAGAAGGTCATGAAGCGCTAAAAAAAGAGCTGGATTACCTGTGGCGTGAAAAACGTCCGGATACCACCCGCAAGGTGACCTGGGCGGCGTCCCTGGGCGATCGCAGCGAGAATGCGGATTACCAATACAACAAGAAACTGCTGCGTGAGATCGATCGGCGTGTGCGTTACCTGCGCAAGCGCCTGGAAGACATGCGGGTGGTGGAATACATGCCCGAGCAGGAGGGCAAGGTGTTTTTCGGCGCCTGGGTCGATATCGAAAACGAGCAGGGCGAGACCAAGCGGTTTCGGATTGTGGGCTATGACGAAATTTATGAACGCATGGATTACATCTCCATCGATTCACCGATGGCCCGGGCGCTGCTGCGCAAGGAAGTCGACGATGAGGCCATGGTGCAGACGCCGACCGGCGAGGTGTGCTGGTGGATTACCGGTATCGAGTATGTGAAGTAAACGCTGGCCGGCACGCCGTCGGGCGTGCTGGCCAGCGCTGGGTTCAACCTTCGCGCAACACCGTCAATGGGCTGGCATTCAACGCGCGACGCGTACCGAATACACCCGCGCCGCCGATCAGCACGGCACCGATCACCGGCAGCAATAGCAACCACGGGTGCGGATGCCACGCCAGGTCAAAGGCGTAGCGGTACAGCACCCAGGTCACCAACTCGGTGCCCAGGGCTGCCAGCAGGCCACTGACCGCGCCGAGCAAGCCGAACTCAATCCGCCGTGCCTTGACCAGCAACTTGCGCTCGGCCCCCAGAGCACGCAATAGCGCACCTTGGCGAATCCGCTCATCCAGGGTGGCCTGCAGGCCCGAAAACAACACGGCCATGCCCGCCGCCAGCACAAACAGCAACACGTACTCCACCGCCAGAGTCACTTGGGCGAGGATGCTGCGCAGCTGCTCCAGCAAGGCTTCGACCTGCAGGATGGTGACGGCCGGGAACGCACGGGACAGGTCGACGATCTGCTGGTCATGCCCGGGTGCCAGGTAGAAGCTGGTCAGGTAAGTGGCCGGCAGGTCCTTCAAGGTGCCGGGCTGGAAGATCATGAAAAAGTTGGGCTGGAAATTGTCCCAGTTGATGGTCCGCAGGCTCGTGACCCGTGCTTCGCGGTTCTCGCCACCGACGGTGAACACCAGGTGATCATCGAGCTTGAGCTTCAGGCTTTCAGCGACCTTGGCTTCCACCGATACGCCTGGGATGCCATCGCCCGGTTGCTGTGACCACCAAGCGCCTGCGGTGAGGACGTTGCCCGGTGGCAGGTCGGCTGCCCATGTCAGGCTCAGGTCGCGCTGCACAGCGCGGTCACCGCTGGAGTCCTTGCTGACAATCTCCTGCACCGGCTCGCCATTGATGCTGATCAAGCGGCCCGGCACCACCGGGTACAGCGGCGCCGCTTGCGCTTGCAACTCCAGCAGGCGGGCGCCAAAGGCGTCTTTGTCGGCCGGCAGGATGTTCAGGGCGAAATAGTTGGGGGCGTCCTTGGGTAGCTGGTTTTGCCAGGTGTCGAGCAATTCGCCGCGCAGCAGGGCGATCAAACCCATGGACAACAGGATCAAGCCAAACGCCAGGGACTGGCCGGCCGCTGCCAAGGGGTGGCGCAGCAGTTGGCCCAAGCCCAGGCGCCAGGGCAGCGAGGCGCGGGCCAATAGCCGACGCAGGCTTTGCAGCAACAACAACAGCAGGCCGCCGAGGATCAGCGCGGCCATCACGCCACCGCCGAGCAACGCGAAGGTCAGCACCAGGTCGAGGCTCAGTCGCCACATGATCAGGCCCAGGGCGAACAGCGCAGCGCCATACACCATCCAGGTGCTGGAAGGGATCGGCAGCATGTCGCGCCGCAAAACCCGCAGCGGCGGCACCCGGCCCAACGCTGCCAGGGGCGGTAGCGCGAAGCCGGCGAGGGCGACCAGCCCGGTGCCGATACCCGCCACCGCCGGCAATAGCCCACCGGGCGGCACGTCGGCGGGCAGCAGGTCATGCAGGAAATAGAACAGGCCAAATTGCGCCAACCAGCCGAGCACGGCGCCGGTGAGGCTGGCCAGCAGGCCGAGTACGCTCAATTGCAGGCTGAACAGCAGCATTGTTTCGCGGCGAGACAAACCCAGGCAGCGCAGCAGCGCGCTGGCGTCGAAACGGCGGCTGGCAAAGCGGTTGGCCGACAGCGCCACGGCCACGCCGGCCAACAGCACTGCCACCAGGCTGGCCATGTTCAGGTAACGCTCGGCCTTGCCCAGGGCGCCGCCGATCTGCTGGTTGCCGTCACGCGAATCCTGCAAGCGCTGGTTGGCGGCAAGGCCGGGCTTCACCAGGTCGCGATAGGTTTGCAGCGCCGTGCTGCCCTGGGGCGCACGCCACAGTTCGCGGTAGCTCACGCGGCTGCCGGGTTGCACTACGCCGGTGGCATCCAGGTCGGCGAGGTTGATCATCACCCGTGGCGTGAGGCTATAGAAGTTACCGGCGCGGTCGGGCTCGTAGGTCAGGATGTGCGTCAACCGCAGGGTTTTCATGCCCACGTCGATGCTGTCGCCGACTTTGAGGTCCAGCGCGGTCAGCAGCCGTGCTTCCACCCAGGCTTCGCCGGGTTTGGGCCCGCCTCCCGCGGTTTCTGTGCCGAAGGGCTCAGTGGCGCTTTTAAGTTCGCCGCGCAACGGGTACTGCTCGTTGACCGCCTTGATGCTGGAGAGCTGGATGCCGTTATCGGTCGCGATAACGCTGGAAAACTCAACAATGCGTGCGTGATCCAGGCCCAGTTCGGTCCCTGACCTTATTTGCTCGGGGCGGGCGGGTGAGCTGCCTTCGAACACCAGGTCGGCACCGAGGAATTCGGTGGCACGCAACAGCATGGCGCCGTTGAGGCGTGCGCCGAAGTAGCCGATGGCGGTGCTGGCCGTGACGGCCACCAGCAGGGCGAAAAACAACACGCGCAACTCGCCGGCGCGGGCGTCGCGCAGCAATTGGCGCATGGCAAGGCTGAACAGGCGCAACAGCGGCAAACGTGCCATCAAGGCTCCAGGGGCGCGACCATCAGGCCGGCTTCAAGGCGGATCAGGCGACGGCAACGGTGGGCCAGGCGCTCGTCGTGGGTGACCAGCACCAGGGTCGTGCCGCTTTCTTTGTTGAGTTCGAACAGCAGGTCGCTGATGCGCTCGCCGGTGTGGCTGTCGAGGTTGCCGGTGGGCTCATCGGCAAACAGCACGTCCGGTTCGGCGGCAAAGGCCCGGGCGATGGCGACGCGCTGTTGCTCGCCACCGGACAGCTGGCGCGGCGAATGGGTCAAGCGTTGGCCCAGGCCCACCCGTTCCAGCAGGTGGGTGGCGCGCTCGCGGGCGTCTTTGCGCCCGTCCAGTTCCAGCGGCAGCATGACGTTTTCCAGCGCATTGAGGCTGTCGAGCAGTTGGAATGACTGGAAGACAAACCCCACGTGCTCGGCGCGTATGCGTGCACGCTGGTCTTCGTCGAGGGTGCTCAGGGCTTGGCCTGCGAGCGTGACTTCACCGCTGCTGGGCAGGTCAAGGCCGGCCAGCAGGCCGAGGAGGGTGGATTTGCCGGAACCGGAGCTGCCGACGATAGCCAGGCTATCGCCCTTGTTCAGTTCCAGGCTCAGTTCGTGCAGGATAGTCAGTTCACCTTCCGCGCTGGGAACCACTTTGCTAAGGTTTCGCGCGGTGAGAATGCTTGCGCCCATGGAGAATCCGATGCGAATGTGGTTTTTGAGTGCTGGCCTGGCCTTGATGTGCATGGCCCAGAACGCAGCGGCGGGTACAGTCCTGATCGTTGGCGATAGTATCAGTGCCGGTTTCGGGCTGGATACCAGCAAAGGGTGGGTAGCGTTGCTGGGACAACGGCTCAAGAGCGAAGGTTTCGACGATAAAGTGGTCAATGCCTCCATCAGCGGCGACACCAGTGCCGGAGGCCTGGCGCGGCTGCCGGCGGCGCTTGCAGAGCATAAACCGGATGTGGTTATTCTCGAGTTGGGCGGCAATGACGGCCTGCGTGGGCAGCCGCCAGCGCAATTGAAACAAAATCTTGCGTCGATGATTGATCAGTCCAAGGCCAAGGGCGCCAAGGTGCTGCTGCTGGGCATGCAGTTGCCCCCAAATTATGGCCCTAAATACACCACGGCATTTGCCGAGGTTTACGGTGCGTTGGCCAAGGAAAAAAACATCCCGTTGGTGCCGTTTTTCCTTGAGGGCGTGGGCGGTCATCCCGAGTTGATGCAGGCCGATCAGCTTCACCCGGCCGTCGGCGCACAGGGCAAGTTGCTGGAAAATGTCTGGCCGACGCTAAAACCGCTGCTATGACGCTTTTCTACCGGCAGGCTTTCGGCTAAGGTGGCGCCCCCCCGATCTGGAGCCCCCGATGTCGCGCCCTGCCTGGTCCCTGTTCAACTACCAACTGATCGAGCCTGACGAGCAGCTGGATCTGTTCGCCTGCCAGGAAGTCCGGGTGCATCTGGTCGCGCGTCAACTGGAGTTGGGTGGCTCGATCGACCGCACGCTTTGCGGCACTTTATTGCCGGCGCAACCACGCTGGTCATCGGTCGGTCGTGCGATTTTCCAGGACCAGCGCCTGTGCCCGCTGTGCCGGGCAATTCTCGAATCGCAAAAGCGCGGCACGCCGCTGATCTGGCCGGAGCTGCGCTTTGAATAATTGAAGCAGCTGCAAGCTTCTAGCTATAAGCTGTAAGCTTGCTGCTTGCGGCTCGTTTTTTACCTACCCGTCGTTCTGCGAAGGATTTTCCGGATGTTGTCGCGCCTTTCCGTCGTTACCTGCTGCCTGTCTCTTGCTGCCCTGTGTGCAGCCGGTTCGGCGTCAGCCTTGCAGTTGCCCTTGCCCCCGCCGGGTGAAGACATCGTCGGTCAGGTCCAGGTGATCAAGGCCAAGTACGAAGACACCTTTGCCGACCTGGGCACCACCTATGACCTGGGCTATTCGGAAATGGTCGCGGCCAACCCCGGTGTGGATGCCTGGTTGCCGGGTGCGGGCACCGAGATAGTGCTGCCCACGCGGTTCATCCTGCCGCCCGGCCCGCGCGAAGGTATCGTGATCAACCTGGCGGAATACCGGCTTTACTATTACCCCAAGGGCCAGAACGTGGTGTACACCTTCCCGTTGGGCATTGGCCGTGAGGGCTGGGGTTCGCCGGTCGCGCACACCACCATCACCGGCAAGATCCCCAACCCGACCTGGACCCCGCCGGCCTCGATCAAGGCCGAGCACGCCGCCAATGGCGACCCGCTGCCCAACGTAGTGCCGGCCGGGCCGGATAACCCGCTGGGGCCGTTCAAGTTCACTTTGGGCACGCCGGGTTATCTGATCCACGGTTCCAACATGAAATTTGGTATCGGCACGCGTACAAGTCACGGTTGCTTCCGCATGTTCAACAACAACGTGCTGGAGATGGCCGACATGGTGCCGGTCGGCACATCGGTGCGCATCATCAACGATGCCTACAAGTTCGGCAGCAGTGGCGGCAAGGTCTACCTTGAAGCGCACACGCCATTGAATGACGATGGCACGCCTTCGGTGGTCGACAAGCACACCGCCGTCATCAATGCCCTGCTCAAGCGCGAAGACCTGGCCAACAACTTGCGCGTCAATTGGGACCAGGTGCGTGACGTAGTGGCCGCCGAAGATGGCTTGCCCACTGAGATTGGTGTACCGGGTGCCAGCACGCCGGTGGTGTCCAGCACGCCGATCGATCTACAGCAATAAGCCTGTTGATCAAAAGCCCGCCAAAGCCTTGCGCTACGGCGGGCTTTTTATTGCGCGGGGTTCAGGGCTGAATTTCAGGCAATAAAAAAGCCGATCCAAGAATGGATCGGCTTGATAACAACCCCGAAGGATTATTACTTGCGGCTTGCTTTTTCAAGCATGCGCAGAGCGCGCTCGTTAGCTTCGTCAGCAGTCTGTTGTGCTTTTTGAGCAGCAGCCAGAGCTTCATCAGCTTTACGGTAGGCTTCGTCTGCACGAGCCTGGGAGCGAGCTGCTGCGTCTTCAGTTGCAGTCAGACGAGCTTCGGTTTCTTTGGAGACGCTGCTGCAACCGGTAGCCAGAACTGCGGCCAGAGCCA
Source organism: Pseudomonas onubensis (assembly GCF_965653655.1). Lineage (NCBI taxonomy): Bacteria > Pseudomonadati > Pseudomonadota > Gammaproteobacteria > Pseudomonadales > Pseudomonadaceae > Pseudomonas > Pseudomonas onubensis. Next base: position 62,693 of record NZ_CBFHAZ010000009.1, read on the forward strand.
GAGCAGAGAATTTCAGAACGTTGTTCATCGTGTTCCCCTTCAAGGACTTTCTATTAAATGGCTACTTTCTCAGGGTGAGCTGATAGCCGGCGTACATACTACTCATTACTTGTAGTAAGTAAACTGACGTAGCGCAAGAAGCAAAAAAAATTCTTGTGCCGTATCTATTTTGGCTAATCTTTTGGAGGTTTGTATAAAAACCGCTCAGGAATTTTCATTTTGTCGGGAACTGGATCCAGGCTGAGAGGTCCGGCCAGCCTGTGTCAGGCTGGACAAGCAGGTGTAAATTTATATATCTACGATGACACTTTTTTTCACTTGGCCTTTGCCGTGCCCGGCATCTTTTGCGCATGTAGGCGCATCTAGAGGTGACTTTAAGAGCGGCAGTTCGTCTCAAGCTTCAACTGCCGGCAATGTTCAGGCTATCGATCATCGATTGATCGAAGCCCTTTCTGTAACCACCAGCGGCAGGGGATGACGAGCGCGCCTTGAGCTATTGCAGCATTGGTGCCTACTATTCCCTACGTGCTGGTTGTGAGCGCTATAGGTTTTCTCGTTGTCGAAACCGGCACGGGGTGGCGTAGATGTTCCTTCGCCGGAAAAACATCGGTAAGGTAGGGGTCGAGATCCAAGACCCGCGAGGAGTAGTGATGAGCGAGGCGTTGTCCATCCACCATGACCAGGCTGGTCATCAGTTCGAGACCAATGTGGACGGTCATCGTGCCTATCTGACCTATATGGACCTGGGCAAACAGACCCTGGACATCTATCGCACCTTCGTGCCCAACGCCTTGCGCGGGCGTGGCATTGCTGCTGCGTTGACCGAGGAAGCGTTGAAGTTCGCCGAAGAGTCCGGGTATACCGTGATCCCTTCGTGCTCTTATGTAGAGCGCTACATGGAGCGTCATCAGCGCCATGCCGCGAAGCTCTGAATATTGAGGCAGGCGGACGCGGAGCGTCCATGGCTGCATTCCCACGCAGAGCGTGGGAACGATCAACATCAGATGCACCATAAAAAACGCCGGGCTAAGCCCGGCGTTTTTGTGTGTGCAGTTTAAGGCCAGGTGCGTTTGCGCTTGGGCAACACGTCCTTGAGCTTGGCATGCATGCTGCGCAGGGTGGTCTCGGTAGCGGACCAGTCGATGCAGGCATCGGTGATCGACACGCCGTATTGCAGGTCGGCCAAGTCTTTTGGAATCGATTGGCAGCCCCAGTTCAAGTGGCTCTCGACCATCAAACCGATAATCGACTGGTTGCCTTCAAGAATCTGGTTGGCGACGTTTTCCATCACCAAGGGTTGCAGGGCCGGGTCTTTGTTGGAGTTGGCATGGCTGCAATCGACCATGATGTTTGGCTTGATCCTGGCCTTGTTCAGCGCCTGCTCGCACAGTGCCACGCTGACCGAATCATAGTTGGGCTTGCCGTTGCCGCCGCGCAATACCACGTGGCCGTAGGCGTTGCCCTTGGTGGTGACGATGGACACACCACCTTCCTGGTTGATACCCAGGAAACGGTGCGGGCTGGACACCGATTGCAGGGCGTTGATCGCAACCGTCAGGCCGCCATCGGTGCCGTTCTTGAAGCCCACGGCCGAGGACAGACCGGACGCCATTTCACGGTGGGTCTGGGACTCGGTGGTGCGTGCGCCGATGGCCGACCAACTGATCAGGTCCTGCAGGTACTGCGGGGAGATCGGGTCCAGCGCTTCGGTTGCGGTCGGCAGGCCCATTTCGGCCAGGTCCAGCAGCAATTGACGACCGATATGCAAGCCGTCCTGGATCTTGAACGAGTCGTCCAGGTACGGGTCGTTGATCAAACCTTTCCAGCCGACGGTGGTGCGTGGTTTCTCGAAATAGACGCGCATCACCAGGTACAAGGTGTCGGACACTTCGGCCGCCAGCACTTTAAGGCGCTCGGCGTATTCGTGGGCAGCCTTGAGGTCGTGGATCGAGCAGGGGCCGATCACGACAAAGAGGCGGTGGTCGGTGCCGTCGAGAATCTCGCGGATGACTTCGCGGCCCTTGGTCACGGTCTGCAGGGCAGCATCGCTCAAAGGGATTTCGCGCTTGAGCTGATCGGGGGTGATCAGGGTCTCGTTGGATTCGACGTTAAGGTCATTGATCGGTAAATCAGCCATCGTGTTACTCGCCAGGGTCACGGGTGCCGGCCGCCAGCTATCCCCGTGCGGCGGGCACAGCATGATTTGAATGCAGGGGGGAGGAACCTTAGCGCGTAACACGGGGCCGCGACAATGGGCAAAGCCGGCTTTAATCCAGCACCGGCGCCACAAAGGTGTCGTGGGCGAACTCACTGGCATGGCGCGAAACCCATTCACGGGCCATGGTTTCGAGCTGGGCAGGGGTTGGCTCGGCGTCTTCGTGCAGGCGGCAGTAGCGTTCGATCTGGCACACTTGCTCGCCCATGCGCGCACCGAACAAGGCATGTTCATCGGTAAAGGAGATGCCGATGCGGTAGCCATTGTCGACTTTGCGACACCAGGCCACATAGCCCGGATAACGGGCGCTGGCGCCCAGTGACGGGATGCGCAGATCAACCGCCGTGCCCTGGCGCCAGGCACGCGGGCAATTGCAGGCGACGCCGCCCAGGCCGATAGTGTGCAGGCGTTGGCGGGGAATAGCGGGGGCGGGACGTTGGATTAACTCGACAGCGACATCATCAGGGTGAGGTAAAAAACGACCCATGTACACGGACTCCGAGCACCGTCCAATTGACGGCAGTGGCAGCAGTATAGTGAAGGAACTGGAATTGACCGACCTGGATATTGACCAGCAATTGCTGGGATTGCCAGGTATTTCGCTGTTGGCGTTTACCAGCGTAGGCTGTTCCAGTTGCCGTTGGGCACGCCAGCAACTGCCGGGCTGGACGTTGCCGGTCGAGCGCGTGTGCTGGGTGGACGCCGGGCACAATGGCGGGGCGGTCGAACGCTACCAGATCTTTCATTTGCCCGCGTTGTTCCTCGTGTGCGAGGGTCAGTTCCTTGGGCAGTTACAGGCGCGTCTCACCCAGGCCGAACTTACAGACGCGATTAATCAAGCACTTACCCGTACTCCAGAGGATCTGCCATGACAGCACAGTCGCCCCGAATCGGCATTATCGGCACCGGTGCCATCGGTGGTTTCTACGGCCTGATGCTGGCGCGTGCCGGGTTCGATGTGCACTTTCTGTTGCGCAGCGAATATGCGGCGGTCGCCGAGCAAGGCCTGCACCTCAACAGTACTTTGCACGGCAAGCTGCACCTGCACCCGGTGCAGGCCTATGCCCAGGCTGCCGATATGCCGGCGTGCGACTGGCTGCTGGTCGGCACCAAGTCCACCGGCAATGTGGAGCTGGCCCCAACCCTTGCCCAGGTCGCTGCACCGGGCGCCAAAGTAGTGCTTCTGCAAAACGGCCTCGACGTTGAAGACAGCCTGCGCGAACACCTGCCAGCGTCGCTGCACCTGCTGGGTGGCCTGTGTTACATCGGCGTGCATCGTTCCGGGCCGGGCGTCGTCGAGCATCAGGCGTTGGGCCGGGTGAATCTTGGCTATCACAGTGGCACGGCGGCCAACGATGAGGCACGCCAGCAAGCCATTGTCGAAGAGGGCGCCGCGCTGTTTCACCAGGCCGGTATCGAATCCCAGGCGATGGCCAATGTACACCAGGCCCGCTGGCATAAACTGGTCTGGAATGTGCCGTTCAATGGCCTCTCGGTGTTGCTGGGCACCGGCACCAGCGCGATGATGGCCGATGAGTCCAGTCGCGAACTGATCCAGGCCTTGATGACTGAAGTGGTGCAGGGCGCCCACGCCTGTGGCCATGAAATTCCCGGCAGTTACGTCGAGCAAATGCTCACCATGACCGACACGATGGCTGACTACCTGCCCAGCATGTACCACGACCACGTGCACAAACGCCCGCTGGAACTGGCGGCGATCTACGCCCGGCCATTGGCCGCTGCCAAAGCGGCGGGCTGCGAATTGCCACGCATGCAGGCGCTCTACCAGGCCTTGAGTTTTATTGATCGGCGCAACCGCTGATTCGGGGAGAAACACCATGGCGAAAGGATTGGGCGACAAACTGGTGCTGGCGATTTCGTCGCGGGCACTGTTCGACCTGAGCGACAGCCACAAGGTCTACCTGACCGAAGGGGTCGAGGCTTATCGCAAGTACCAGATCGAACACGAGGAAGAAACCCTCGAACCTGGCGACGCCTTCCCGCTGGTCAAGAAGCTGCTGAGCCTCAATGCCAGCCTCGGGCGTGCTCGCGTTGAAGTGGTACTGGTGTCACGCAACAGCGCCGATACCGGTTTGCGCGTGTTCAATTCGATCCAGCATTACGGCCTGGATATTTCCCGCGCCGCTTTCGTAGGTGGGCGTAGCCCCTATCCTTATTTGGCCGCGTTTGGTTGCCATCTGTTTTTGTCCACCCATGCTGAAGACGTGCGCAGTGCCCTGGATGCAGGTTTTGCTGCGGCGACGATTCTGTCCGGCGGCGCGCGCCGGGCATCGAGTGAAGAACTGCGCATTGCGTTCGACGGCGATGCGGTGTTGTTTTCCGATGAATCCGAGCGTGTGTATCAAACCGGCGGGATAGCGGCGTTTCATGCCAGCGAGCGCGAGTCGGCACGCGAGCCTTTGCACGGCGGCCCGTTCAAGGGCTTCCTGGCGGCGCTCAACCTGTTGCAGCGCGAGTTTGCGGACGACGCCTGCCCGATCCGCACCGCTCTGGTCACGGCGCGTTCGGCGCCGTCTCATGAGCGGGTGATTCGCACCTTGCGCGAATGGGACATCCGCCTGGATGAGTCACTGTTCCTTGGCGGCCTGGAAAAATCCGCGTTCCTGGAGGCGTTCGCCGCCGATGTATTTTTCGATGACCAGGCCGGTCATTGTGAGAAAGCCAGGGAGGTGGTGACCACCGGGCATGTGCCCCATGGCATCAGCAATGAGTTGAGAATCCAGACCGAGAGCTAGCTGCTAAGCTCAATCAAACCCCGCCATCCTGGCAGTCCAGGAGGTTCTATGATTCGTTCGATGCTGTATGCCACGGACCTCGGTCTGTATGCGCCGTATGTCATGCAACATGCGCTGGCGCTGGCCCGAACGTTCAAGGCGGATTTGTATGTGATTCATGTGGTTGAGCCGATTGGCTTGTTCGCTGAATCGGTGTTGCAGAGCTACCTTGATGAGAAGGCCCTGAGCGAATGGCAGAGCCAGGGCCTGAACACGGTGATGGCGACCATCGAGCAACGGGTGCTCGACAGTTTTCGCGAGGAGTTGGGGGAGGGCGAGCAAGACTTGCAGTTGATTCGCTCGGTGCGCGTGATCCAGGGGGACCCGTGCGAGGTGATTCTCGACCAGCTGCGTAAACTTTCCGTTGACCTGTTGATCGTAGGTAGTCATAGCCACGCAACCGCGGCTGCCACCCCGCTTGGGCGCACGGCGGCGCGGGTGCTGCAGTTGGCGACAGTGCCGGTTTACATGGTGCCGTCGTTGCAGCGTCGACGCAGTGATGATGTGTGATAGGTAAAAACGATAAAAAGTTCTAGATTTATCTGTCTGACCTTTAATATAGTTATATACCGTCGCTGATACCCGTGGCGTCTATCCGCTTTGAGGGACATATATGAAGCTTCAACAACTGCGCTACATCTGGGAAGTGGCGCACCACGACCTCAACGTTTCCGCTACCGCTCAAAGCCTTTACACCTCGCAACCGGGTATCAGCAAGCAGATCCGCCTGCTCGAAGACGAACTGGGCGTTGAAGTATTCGCGCGCAGCGGCAAGCACCTGACCCGCGTCACCCCGGCCGGTGAGCGCATCATCACCACCGCCGGCGAGATCCTGCGCAAAGTCGAAAGCATCAAGCAGATCGCCCAGGAATTCTCCAACGAGAAGAAAGGCACCCTGTCGATCGCCACCACCCACACCCAGGCGCGTTATGCCTTGCCGCCGGTGATCCGCGACTTCATCAAGCAATATCCCGATGTGGCCCTGCACATGCACCAGGGTTCGCCGATGCAGATCGCCGAGATGGCCGCTGACGGCACCGTCGATTTTGCCATCGCCACCGAAGCCCTTGAGCTGTTCGGCGACCTGGTGATGATGCCGTGCTATCGCTGGAACCGTTGCGTGGTTGTGCCCCAGGGCCACCCATTGGCCAAGCTGCCGAAGCTGACCCTCGAAGCCCTGGCTGAATACCCGATCGTCACTTACGTGTTCGGCTTTACCGGCCGTTCCAAGCTCGATGAAGCCTTCAGCCATCGCGGCCTCACGCCGAAAGTGGTGTTCACTGCCGCCGACGCCGACGTGATCAAGACCTACGTGCGCCTGGGCCTGGGCGTGGGCATCGTCGCCAAGATGGCGGTCGACACCCACCTCGATAAAGACCTGGTAGTGCTCGACGCCAGCGAGTTGTTCGAGTCCAGCGTGACCAAGATCGGCTTCCGCCGTGGCACCTTCCTGCGGGGCTTCATGTGCGACTTCATCGAGAAGTTTGCGCCGCACCTGACCCGTGAAGTCATGGCCAAGGCGATCCAGTGCCATAACAAGCAGGAACTCGAAGAGCTGTTTGACGGCGTTGAATTGCCCGTCCACTGATATTGATTATTGCAGGTGTGGCGAGGGAGTGGTTTATCTGACCTCGGTAACCGTAAAGTGTTGCCGGGCGCCCGCCACCAGAATCTCCACCTCATCACCTTCGAACTTGCCCATCAGGCTTTTGCCCAGGGGCGAGCGCGGGGTGATGACGGTCACCGGCTGGCCCACCACATCCACTTTCAGGCCGGCTGCATCCGGTGCCAGGAACAGCCACTGCTGGCGGCCGTTCTCGTCTTCCAGGCCCAGTAGCGTGCCGACCTCTATCCCGCGTTGATCATCGTAGGCGCGTAGTTGCAGGTTCTGGCACAGGGCCAGCGCTTGCTTGATCTCTTCGACGCGCTTGGCTTGCCCGGCTGCGAGGTAGGAAGCTTCCAGCCCCAAGGTGTCGTATTTGTTCTCCGCGATATTTTCTTCGTGGGTCGCGGTTTCGTAGGCGGTCTGCGCGGCGCGTTGGGCGATATCCAGGTCCAGGGCGAGTTTGTCCAGGATCAACTGGAGCACGGCGTGTTTATTCATGGTCATCAATCGCAGAATTGCAGGACATTCGCCTTGCTCTTTTCATTGGGCGCGTTCTGGTCTTGTTGCAGCCAGAACCGGCATTTGGGGTTGGACAGGTTGCGCGCATTGTTGCGCGCCTGGTCCAGGGTTTGTTGCTGTTCCTGCTTGCGCAGGTTCTCGGTGTACTGCTCGAACATTCGGTTGGGCGGCTCCGGCGCCACAGCGGCCGGTTTGCCCATTTGTTGAACGGCTTGTTGAACCGCTTGAGCCGCGGGGGCGAGGCTTTGCGGGAACAGATAGCGCGAGGCCAGCCAGGCGGTCAGCACAATGGCGATAAACCCCAGCCACAGGCCAAAAGCCACGGCAGCACTGAGCTTGAACAGCGACAACGGACGTTCAGACATGATGGCCTCCTGGCAGGCATTAGCGGCGCAGCGGCGATTGTCGCACAGCCACTGTGCAGAATAATCGCGATCAAGCCTTCTGCATCGGTGCATTTATGCGGACAATCGAGCCTTTGAATGTTGGAGCCCGGAATGAAAGCCCGCTGGGATATTTTTTGCAGCGTCGTCGACAACTACGGCGACATCGGCGTGACCTGGCGCCTGGCCCGGCAATTGGTGGTGGAGCATGGCTGCGAAGTGCGCTTGTGGGTCGATGACCTGCGCGCCTTTGAGCGCATGTGCCCCGCGATCGATGTGCAGTTGGATCAGCAATGGCAAGAGGGCGTTGAAGTGCGCTACTGGCCGGCGCACTGGTCGCCAACACCGTCAGCCGACGTGGTGATCGCCGCCTTTGCCTGCCAGTTGCCGCCCGACTATATGGAAGCCATGGCCGCGTGCGAACGCACGCCCCTGTGGATGAACCTCGATTACCTCAGCGCCGAAGACTGGGTGGTGGGTTGCCATCGCCTGCCGTCGGTGAAGTTCAAGGGCGTGCAAAAGTACTTCTTCTTTCCGGGGTTTCGTCCGGGCACGGGCGGGCTGTTACGCGAAGGCGGGTTATTGGAGCAGCGTCAGGCATTCCAGCAAGACGGCGCAGCGCAACACCAATTCCTGCAGTCGATGGGCATCGTTCCGGTAGCGGGTGCGCGGCTGATGTCGTTGTTTGCCTATGAAAATGCCGGGCTCGCCAGCTGGCTGGACGTGTTGGCGACGGATGGGCATGCCACTCATCTGCTGGTGCCCGAAGGCCGCATTCTCGGCGACGTGCAGCGCTGGCTCGGGGTCGAGGCGCTGGCGGTGGGCGATGTGCATCAGCGCGAGGCCCTGACCGTGCAGGTGCTGCCGTTCGTGCGCCAGGAACAATATGACCGCCTGCTGTGGTGCTGCGACTTCAACGCCGTGCGTGGCGAAGACTCGTTTGTGCGTGCCCAATGGGCCGGGCGGCCGTTGTTGTGGCACATCTACCGCCAGGACGAAGACATCCATCTGGACAAGCTCGATGCTTTCCTGGCGCTCTACACCGCCGCCTTATCGCCCGCCGCCAAGGTCGCTGTGGTTACCCTGTGGCAAGCCTGGAACGCTGATGGCGATATGACACAGGCGTGGAAAATGCTCATGGAACACTGGCCGGAGGTGCACCAGCACGCGCAAACGTGGTGTCTGGAACAAGGCTTGCAGGCCGATCTTGCTACGGCGCTGGTACAGTTTTATGAAAGTTGGATATGATACGCCACCTTGATTTTTGTAAATCCCATCCAAATTTCGGATATACGCAATGAAAACTGGTAAAGAGCTGAAACCCGGTACCGTCATCAAGCTCGAAAACGACCCTTGGTTGGTTCAGAAAGCTGAGTTCACCAAGTCTGGTCGTAACAGCGCAATCATGAAGACCAAGCTGAAGAACCTGCTGACCGGTTACAAGACCGAGATCGTCTACAGCGCCGATGACAAACTGGAAGACGTGATCCTCGACCGCAAAGAAGCGACTCTGTCCTTCATCAGCGGCGAAACCTACACGTTCATGGACACCACCGACTACACCATGTACGAGCTGAACGCTGAAGATATCGAAGCCGTTCTGCCGTTCATCGAAGAAGGTATGGAAGACGTCTGCGAAGCGATCTTCTTCGAAGACCGTCTGGTTTCCGTAGAGCTGCCGACCACCATCGTGCGTAAAGTTGCCTACACCGAAGGTTCCGCTCGCGGCGACACTTCGGGCAAGGTGATGAAGCCTGCCAAACTGGCTAACGGTACCGAGCTGCAAGTTGCTGATTTCATCGAAATCGACGACATGATCGAGATCGACACCCGTGAAGGTGGTTCGTACAAAGGTCGCGCCAAGAAGTAATTCTGGCCAAACCGTACGACAAAAAAAGCCCGACCTAGCGTCGGGCTTTTTTGTGCGCGTGTGTAAATCAGACCGTTACATGCAGGCGTACATCGACGTTGCCACGGGTGGCGTTGGAGTACGGGCACACCTGATGCGCGGCGTCGACCAGGCTTTGCGCCTCGTCTTGTGCCAGGCCCGGCAGGCTGATGTGCAGATCGATATCCAGGCCAAAACCGCCGGGGATTTGGCCGATGCCGACGTGGGCGGTGATCGAGGCGTCATCCGGGATTTTGCGTTTTGTCTGGCTGGCGACGAATTTCAGCGCGCCGATAAAGCAGGCCGAGTAACCGGCGGCAAACAGTTGCTCCGGGTTGGTGGCCTGACCGCCAGCGCCGCCCAGTTCTTTAGGCGTGGAGAGTTTGACGTCGAGGATGTTGTCGCTGGAAACAGCGCGACCATCACGGCCGCCGGTGGCGGTGGCTACTGCGGTATAGAGTGTTTGCATGGTGTCGTCCTCTTGGGTTTGTAGTGCTAAATATTTGCGCGCTAAGTAGTTGGTGAGGCGAATATATAGCGCTAATATTTAGCGCGCAAGATAAATTTACAAAATGTTTGGCTTAACAAAAAAACAGTGTGGGAGCGGGCTTGCTTGCGAATGCGGTGTGTCAGTCAGCACATCTGGCGACTGATACACCGCATTCGCGAGCAAGCCCGCTCCCACATTTTTATGCGATGTTGCCTTTAGACAGCGCCCTGCAAATTACTACGCAACGCAACCAGGTCCGCCTGCAGCTTGCGCAACTGCTCAAGCTGCAAGCCGCTTGCCCCAAGAATGCACTGGGGAATCCCCATCGCCTTGTCCTGCAAGGCACGCCCCGCTTCAGTCAGTTCCACCACCACCACCCGTTCATCTTCGCGCTTACGGGTGCGGCTGAGTAGGCCTTCGGCCTCCAGGCGCTTGAGCAATGGCGTGAGGGAACCCGGGTCGGTGAGCAGGCGGCTGCTGATTTCTCCGACGGTCAAGCCATCCTCTTCCCACAGCACCATCATGGCCAGGTACTGCGGGTAGGTCAGGCCGAGGGCTTGAAGCAAGGGCTTGTAGACCTTGGTCATCAGCAACGACGTGGAGTGCAGGGCGAAACACAGCTGGTTGTCCAGCATCAGGTTTTCGCACGGGTCGGGATTTTTGCTCATGGGAAGCCTTAAAAAACGTGTATGCCCAGGAATCTAGCGGGCAAACCTTTAATGCGCCAGATAATTCTGACGCGCCGGTCAGACCAAGCCGCTTTGCAGCGCCAGATCCCATGGCGGCACCGGGCTGAAACGCGATTTGAGGTATTCCAGCAGCAAGCGGCTGCGCGCATTCGGTTGCTGTTCCAGGCGCAACGCGTAGATGCCGGCGGTCTCCGGGCTGGGCAGACCGTTTTCGCAAAACAGTGGCAACAGCTCGCCGCGCACCAGGTATTCGCTGGCCAGCCATGTGGGCAGGTGCGCAATGCCCAGCCCGGCGAGGGCGCCGGACAGCAGGGCTTCGGCATTGTTGGCGCTCATGCGGATACGGCGCGGCCGGTAGAGAGTACGGCGCCCATCCAGCTCGAAGCGCCAGGCGAACATCGGCGCCAGGCCGTCCCAGTCCAGGCCATCATGCTCGCTCAGCTCGCGTGGGTGGCTCGGCGTGCCATGGCGTTTGAGGTAGGCTGGGCTGGCGCAGGCGATGCGCACAATGCTTGCCAGGGGCGTGGCCACCAGGCGCGTGTCAACGATATGCCCGGCGCGCAGCACCAGATCGACTTTGCCCAGGTGCGCGCCCTGCATATCGACAAAGCTGTCGATCAAGTGCAGGTGCACGTCCAGCCCTGGGTACACGTTCAAAAAGTCGGCAATCACTGGCGCCAAGTGCCGTCGACCAAAGGCGGCGGGGGCGTCCACCCGGATCAGACCTTCCGGCGCATGGCTCAAGGACACAGCCTCGGCGCGGGCCAGTTGCAACTCACTGACAATCCGCCGCGCCCGCTCGGCGAAGGCCAGGCCCGCCGGCGTGGGCACCACCGCGTGGGTGCTGCGCTGGAACAGGCGGCTGCCCACCGAGTTTTCCAGGCTGTCGATGCGCCGCGCCACCGCCGAGGGGGTCAGTGGATGGCGGCGCGCGGCGGCGGAAAAACTGCCAGTCTCCAATACATCCAGAAACAGGCTCAGTTGATCGGTCAGGGCATTGGGGTTCATGGGCGTACGCTTATGCGAGATTGGCACAGCCATTGTGCGTTGCTGTGCGTTTCCACGCTAGAGCCGACTGCGTAGCATGCAAGGCCTGGGCTTCTGGAGTGGTGAGCTGTGGTGGATTTGGCAATGTATCTGGTATTGGGCGCGGCGCTCGGTACGGTCGGCGGCTTGTTCGGCATTGGTGGCGGGCTGATCGCAATCCCGGTGCTGGGGGTGCTGTTTGGCCTGGATCAACAGATTGCCCAAGGCACGGCCTTGGTGATGGTCGTGCCCAATGTGATGCTGGCGTTGTGGCGTTACCATCAACGCAACCGGATTGAATTGCGTCACGCGTTGCCGCTGGGGGTCATGGGCTTCAGCTTTGCCTGGCTCGGTTCGATCTGGGCGGTGGGCCTGGACGCCGGGGCCATGCGCATCGGCTTTATCGCGTTCTTGCTGACGCTGGCGGCGTACAACCTGCTGCGTCTGTTTACCCGCAATGCACCGCCGACTGCGCAAATGCGTTATTCCTGGCCATGGCTTGGCGTGTTGGGTGCCGCGTCCGGTTCCATGGGTGGTTTGTTTGGCGTGGGCGGTGCGGTGGTTGCCACGCCGGTGCTGACCAGCGTGTTCGGCACCACCCAGGTGGTTGCGCAAGGCTTGTCGCTGGCCCTGGCACTGCCGAGCACTGGCGTGACGCTGGTCACCTACGCCTGGCACCATGAGGTGGACTGGCTGATCGGCGTGCCGCTGGCGGTGGGCGGCCTGCTCAGCATCAGTTGGGGCGTGAAAGTCGCCCACGCGCTGCCGGAACGTGTGTTGCGCGGGCTGTTCTGCGGCTTTCTGGCCGTGTGTGCGGTGATGTTGACCTTTAAAGTCTGAAGCCTTCGACGATGTATTGCGCCAGGCATTCGGTGATCGGCGAGGTCATCGCCGGGTTGCGCAACAAGTGCAGGTTCATCGAGGGCAGCGGCGGAAAGCCCTCGTCGCTGCTCAGAATTCGCAGGTCGTCGGTCACCAGGCTTTCCATGCACACCATCACTGCCAGGCCGGCGTTAACCACCGCCTGGATCGCAGCCACGTTAGAGCTGTGGTACGCCATACGATAGTCGCGCCCGGCCGCATCCAGCGCTGTACGGGTCCACTGGTAGTAAAGGCAGTCCGTACCGGAACCTGCCAAAGGCAGTGTCTCGTGCTCCTCCGGACAGAAGCACGGCGCAGCAGCCCACACCATGCGCTCGGTGCGCAACAACTCACCAATATCGTTGCCGGGCTCACGGCTGATGACCGTCAGCGCCAAGTCTCTGCGCGGCAACAATACCGATGACGATTCACAGTGCATCTCGATCTGGATCAGTGGGTAGGCCTTGGAAAACTGTTTGAGAATGCCCGGCAGAAAGCGCATCACGTAGTCATCCGGCGTGCCGATGCGCACTAATCCCACCATGTGCGGCTCGCGCAAGGTGTTGAACACCTCGCTGTGCAGTTTCAGGATGCGCCGCGCGTAACCCAGCAATACCTGGCCCTCCGGCGTGAGCCTTACTTGTCGGCCATCACGCTCGAACAGCTTGCGCTGCAGCACGTCTTCTTCCAGGCGCTTCATCTGCATGCTCACCGCCGATTGCGTGCGGTTGACCAACTCGCCTGCGCGGGTAAAGCCGCCTTGGTCGGCGATGGCGACGAAGGTACGCAGCACTTCGGTGTCGATGCTGGGGTAGCCGGACAATTGATCAATCTCCGAGATGGGTTGCATAAGAAACATTCGTTGGATTGATCATAAGACCCGGCACACACTTACGCCATCCCCACTGGAGGGCGAGAAGATGAAAGGTCAAAGAGGTTTTGTGTTATTGGGCAAGCGCCCGTTTTCGGGGCTGTTGCGCACGGTTGCCCGTTGGCAGGCACTGCATGAAGAGCGTCATACCCTGGCAAGCTTGAGCGATGAGGCGCTTAAGGATATCGGGCTCAACCGCGGCGATGTCGAGCAGGAGCGTCACCTGCATTTCTGGCAAGACCCGCTGCGAAAATAACCCAGGATGCAGTAGGGTGGTCGGTGAGCCCACACGGAGAGAACCATGCCCGCCGACCTGTCGTTTTCCCTCAAGCAAGCACGTCGCATGGCACTGGCGGCCCAGGGTTTTTCCGGGCGCCAGGCGCCAGCACTGATCAAGGCTGCGCACCTCAACCGTTTGATTGAGCGGTTGGGCGTATTACAGATCGATTCGGTCAACGCCGTGGTGCGTTCGCATTACCTGCCGCTGTTTTCGCGCTTGGGCCATTACTCCCCGTTGATCCTTGAACACGCTGCCTGGAGCCAGGGGCGGCGGCGTTCGTTGTTTGAGTATTGGGGCCATGAGGCCTCTTTGCTGCCCATGGCGTTGTACCCGTTGATGCGCTGGCGCATGGAGCGAGCGAAGTTGGGGCAGGGCATCTATTCGCAGATGGCGCGCTTTGGGCGTGAGCAGCAAGCCACCATCCAGCGCGTGTTGCACACCGTCGAGCAGCAAGGCGCATTGGGTGCGGGCAGTTTGTCGACCCGCGAGGAACGTGCCGGCCCCTGGTGGGATTGGAGTGATGAAAAACACGCGCTGGAATGGTTGTTCGCTGCCGGTTTGGTCACCGTCGCGGGGCGGCGCGGGTTTGAGCGGCTTTATGATTTGCCGGAAAGGGTCATTCCCGCCGATATTCTTCAAGCGTCTGTGAGTGAAGCAGAGGCTCAGCGCGGCTTGCTGCTGCACAGCGCAACTGCATTGGGTGTCGCCACCGAAAAAGACCTGCGCGACTATTTTCGCCTGGCCCCCGCCGACAGCCGCGGCCGTCTGGCCGAGTTGGTCGAAGATGGGCAGTTGCAGGTGTGCCAGGTACAAGGCTGGAAACAGCCAGCGTACTGCCTGCCCGAACCCAAAGTGCCGCGCAAAGTGCCGGCAAGCGCTTTGCTGTCGCCGTTCGATTCATTGATCTGGGAGCGCAGCCGCACCGAGCGTCTGTTTGATTTTCGTTACCGGCTGGAGATTTACACCCCGCAACACAAACGGGTGTATGGCTACTACGTGCTGCCGTTTTTGCACAATGAGCGGATTGCCGCGCGGGTTGACCTGCGCGCCGAACGCGCCAATGGGCGCCTGGCAGTGCACGCGGTGCACGAGGAAGAACCGGGGCTGGATGAGGAAGGGATGCAGGCGTTGGCCCTGAATCTGCGGCAGATGGCGAACTGGCTTGGGTTGGAGCAGGTGCAGCTCAACTGCCAGCGGCCGAGTGCGGCGCGGCTTCGGGTGGCGATGCTCAGCTTGGGTGTTGAACTTTAGGACGCCATCGCGGGCAAGCCCGCTCCCACATAAAAATTGCATTCCCCTGTTGGAATGCATTCCCCTGTGGGAGCGGGCTTGCTCGCGATGGCGTCGGCCCAGGCAACCCAAACCTCAGCGTTTGACTTGCTTTAAGGTTTCGGCAATCAGAAACGCCAATTCCAGCGACTGGTCGGCATTCATCCGTGGGTCGCAATGGGTGTGATAACGGTCCGACAAGCCATCTTCCGTAATCGGCCGCGCGCCGCCGATGCATTCGGTGACGTTCTGCCCGGTCATTTCGATATGGATCCCGCCGGCATAGCTGCCCTCGGCCTGGTGCACCTGGAAGAACTCCTTCACCTCGCTAAGAATCTGCGCAAAGTCGCGGGTCTTGTAGCCGCTGCTGGCCTTGATGGTGTTGCCGTGCATCGGGTCCGAACTCCACAGCACCTGCTTGCCCTCGCGCTGTACCGCACGAATCAGGTTGGGCAGGTGGTCGCCGACCTTGCCGGCGCCCATGCGCGCAATCAGGTTGAGGCGGCCTGGGTCGTTGTCCGGGTTGAGGATGTCGATCAGGCGGATCAGGTCCTCAGGTTTCATGCTCGGGCCGACCTTGACCCCGATCGGGTTGTTGACCCCGCGCAGGAACTCGACGTGGGCGCCGTCCAGCTGCCGCGTGCGGTCGCCGATCCAGAGCATGTGCGCCGAGCAGTCGTAGTAGTCGTTAGTCAGGCTGTCGCGGCGCACGAAGGCCTGTTCATAGTTCAGCAGCAGCGCTTCGTGGGCGGTGAAAAAACTGGTTTCGCGTAATTGCGGCGAGCTGTCCATGCCGCAGGCACGCATGAACGCCAGGGTTTCGTCGATGCGGTCGGCCAGTTGGCTGTACTTTTCGGCCAGCGCGGAGTTAGCAATAAAGTCCAGGTTCCATTTGTGCACCTGGTGCAGGTCGGCAAACCCGCCCTGGGCAAACGCGCGCAGCAAATTCAGGGTGGCAGTGGACTGGTGGTAGGACTGCAGCAAGCGGTCCGGGTCCGGCACACGGCTTTTTTCGTCGAAGCCGATGCCGTTGACGATGTCGCCACGGTAGGCGGGCAGGGTGACGCCGTCGATGGTTTCATCGTTGGCCGAGCGTGGCTTGGCGAACTGGCCGGCCATGCGTCCGACCTTGACCACCGGGCAACCGGCGGCGAAGGTCATCACAATCGCCATCTGCAGCAGCACCTTGAAGGTGTCGCGGATTTTTGCGGCGGAGAACTCGGCAAAGCTCTCGGCGCAGTCGCCACCTTGCAACAGGAAGGCGCGGCCCTGGGTCACTTCGGCAAACTGGCGGCGCAACTCGCGGGCTTCCCCGGCAAACACCAGTGGCGGGTAGCTGGCCAGGCTTTGCTCCACTTGCAGCAAGTGCGCAGCGTCCGGGTACTGGGGTTGTTGCTGGATCGGCAGGGCGCGCCAGCTGTCGGGGCTCCAGGGTTGGCTCATCATGAACTCGATAGGTTGATTGACGGTCGGGCGCCAATGTTACCAGCAATTAGTGCGTGACCTGTTGCCGCCGCTTGGCCGACAATCGCGCCTTTGCCGTGCGGTAAACCCTTTAGGAGTAGTGATGAGCGAGGAGCGTGTCGAGCGCCTGCTGGCCGAAGTCCATGATGATTTCGGCATGATCCGTGTGCTCGAAGTGGCCGATTACCGTTTTCTCGAGTTTGGCGATGCCATCGAGCAAAGCTGTGTGTTTACCGCCGACCCGAGCTGGCTCGAGTACGACTACACCCGCGCGATGTTGATTGGCGCGTTGTGCCATGAGCAACCGGAGAGCGCGCTGTTCCTCGGCCTGGGCGCCGGTACGCTGACCCAGGCGTGCCTCAAGTTCCTGCCGCTGGAAGACGTCGAGGCCATTGAACTGCGCCCGGATGTGCCGCGTCTGGCCATCGAGTACCTGGGGCTGGATGACGACCCGCGCTTGTACATCCGCATTGGTGACGCGCTGCAATTGCTCGATACCGCCGAGTCGGCCGACCTGATCTTTGTCGACCTGTACACCGATGTCGGCCCAGGCGTCGGGCACCTGGCCTGGACGTTCCTGGAGAACTGCCAGAAGAAGCTCAACCCCGGCGGCTGGCTGGTGATCAACCAGTGGGCGACCGACGACGGCAAGCCATTGGGTGCGGCATTGTTGCGTGGTTTGTATCACCGGCATTACTGGGAACTGCCGGTGAAGGAGGGCAATGTGATTTTGCTGGTGCCTTCGGAGCTGGATCAGGCGCTTGATCCGGGTGGCCTCACGGCGCGCGCCGATGCGTTGGCGCCGCGGTTGGGGTACTCGTTGCAGCAGCTCATCAAGGCTATTCGGCCGGCGACTTAGGCGCCTGTACCGACGCCTTCGCGAGCAAGCCCGCTCCCACATTCGGCCGCATTCCAAAGGATGTACGCGTACAAATGTGGGAGCGGGCTTGCTCGCGAAGAGGCCATTCCTGCCGACGGCTAGTTCAAAGTGTTCAAATCCCCTTGAACACTCCCGGCCGCTTCTCAACCATCGCCCGCACACCTTCTTTGGCATCCTCACTGTTCAGCAATTTCTCCACCACCACCTGCAACCCGGCCGCCGCTACGGCTTCACCTTCCATGCGCGCCTGGCGCGCCGACATCAACGTCGCCTGCACGCCCAGCGGTGCCTGGCGGCCAATCCTGTTGGCCAACTCAACGGCGCGCGGCAGCAGGTCTTCACTGGCCATCACTTCCTGCACCAGCCCCAGGCGCAGCGCCTCATGGGCGTCGAACTCATCGCCGGTCAGCAGCCAGCGCATGGCATTGCCCCAGCCGGCAATCTGATGAAAGCGCAGGGTCGCGCCGCCGAACGGGAAGATCCCGCGTTGCACTTCCATCTGTGCAAAGCGCGTGTTGCTGGCACAGAGGTTGATATCCGCCGCCAGCATCAACTCGATGCCGATGGTCAGGCAGTAACCCTGGGCCGCGACGATCACCGGTTTATTGACGCGGGGGCCGGCAAACACGCCCCACGGATCGCATCCGCCCAAGGGTGGTTGCCAGCCTCCCGACATCACGCCACTGACATTGGCCAGGTCCAGCCCGGCGGTAAAATGCTCGCCATGGGCAAATACCACGGCCACCCGAGCGTCGTCGTTTCGATCAAATTCGCCATAGGCCAGGCTCAGCTCATTGAGCAGGTCCAGGTCAAAGGCGTTGCGCTTGGCCACTCGATCCAGCCCCAACAGCAGGACATGACCCTGTAATTCACGGCTGACGCGACTGCTGCTGGCTTGATTCATCGGGGGTGGCCTCGGGGGCTTGGGTAGGTTTTCAGACCCGTGGGTCTTGATGGGCAGGTGAACCGTTTAAGTGTTGTGACCAACAGGGCCGGGCCTTTGAAAAATAGACCTTGGCGCGGGTATGCGCAAAGACTGTGACGCAGCGCGGTATATCGGCACTTTCGGATAAAAAAAGCTCCCTTTTTCAGCTATTTCCGGTATAGTGCGCGCCGGCCTTTAACCGGGCCGCGTTTAGGTAGCGCAATTCCCCGAAGTCAGCTTCGGCTGCACGTCCGCACAGCGGACTCTCCCTTGACGAATCTTTTTCATTCATTCGTTTTCGCAAATCCCCGCCGACAAAGCAGCCAGGGCGACTCTTGAGTCTCAACACGGCATGCGCAGCTTTGGAGCATGGGTCTTTGCGGATGCACTTAGAGGCAGACCCATGACCCAGGAAACCGGCGGCTTCGCCGCTTTTAATCTTAACCCGAACATTCTTGCTGCCGTCATCGCGACCGGCTACGAAGAACCTTCGGCTATTCAGCAGCAATCGATCCCGATCATCATGGCCGGCCAGGACATGATTGGCCAGGCGCAAACCGGTACCGGTAAAACCGCCGCGTTCGCCCTGCCTATCCTGCACTGCATCGATCCTGCCAAGCGCGAGCCGCAAGCCCTGATCCTGGCGCCAACCCGTGAGTTGGCGCTGCAAGTAGCAACCGCTTTTGAAACCTACGCCAAGCAAATGCCAGGCGTAACCGTTGTGGCCGTTTACGGCGGCGCGCCTATGGGCCCACAACTTAAAGCAATCCGTAACGGCGCACAGATCGTTGTCGCCACCCCGGGCCGTCTGTGCGACCACCTGCGTCGTGACGAGAAAGTGCTGTCGACCGTGAACCACCTGGTTCTGGACGAAGCTGACGAAATGTTGAAGCTGGGCTTCATGGATGACCTGGAAGTCATCTTCAAGGCGCTGCCACCGACCCGTCAGACCGTACTGTTCTCGGCCACCCTGCCACAGTCGATCCGTGCCATTGCCGAGCGCCACCTGCGCGATCCGCAACACGTGAAGATCCAGACCAAGACTCAGACCGTTACCGCGATCGAACAGGCTCACCTGTTGGTTCACGCTGACCAGAAGACCTCGGCTGTATTGAGCCTGCTGGAAGTCGAAGACTTCGACGCCCTGATCATGTTCGTGCGCACCAAACAAGCGACCCTGGACCTGGCCAGCGCCCTGGAAGCCAAAGGCTACAAAGCCGCTGCGCTGAACGGTGACATTGCCCAGAACCAACGTGAGCGCGTGATCGACTCCCTCAAGGATGGCCGTCTGGACATCGTTGTGGCGACCGACGTTGCCGCCCGTGGCCTCGACGTTCCACGTATCACCCACGTGTTCAACGTTGACATGCCTTACGATCCAGAGTCCTACGTTCACCGTATCGGCCGTACCGGCCGTGCCGGTCGCGAAGGTCGTGCACTGCTGCTGGTGACTCCACGTGAGCGCCGCATGCTGCAAGTGATCGAGCGTGTAACCGGTCAGAAAGTTGCCGAAGTCCGCCTGCCGGATGCCCAGGCTGTTCTGGATGCCCGCATCAAGAAACTGACCAACAGCCTGGCGCCGCTGGTGGCTGACGCTGAATCGACCCACGGCGACCTGCTGGACCGCCTGACTGCCGATATCGGTTGCACCCCACGTGCCCTGGCTGCAGCCCTGCTGCGCAAAGCTACCAATGGTCAGGCCCTGACCCTGGCAGCCATCGAGAAAGAACGCCCACTGGTACCGAACAACGCGCCACGCGGTGATCGTCCAGAGCGTACTGGCGACCGTCCAGACCGTGGTGATCGTGAGCGTCGCGCTCCGGTTCCATTGGCTGAAGGTCGTGCTCGTTGCCGTACCGCGCTGGGCGCGCGTGATGGTATCGCTGCCAAGAACCTGCTGGGCGCTATCCTCAATGAGGGTGGCCTGGCACGTGAAGCCATCGGTCGTATCCAGGTGCGTGACAGCTTCTCCCTGGTGGAGCTGCCGGAAGACGGCCTGGAAAAACTGCTGGCCAAGCTCAAAGACACTCGCGTTGCCGGTAAGCAGCTGAAGCTGCGTCGCTACCGCGAAGATTGATCCGCCCTTGGGCTGATTGATCGCAGATAAAAAATCCCCGACTGGTTCGGGGATTTTTTTTGCCTGATCGTTCCCACGCTCTGCGTGGGAATGCAGCCCCGGACGCTCCGCGTCCTGCCTTACCCGAAACGATAGATGTCCATCCCCAGCGCGCCCAGGGTGAAGCCCTGATGCGCCACGCTGAAATCGCCCCCGGCGCCCCGTGCAAAGTACAACGGCAACAAATGTTCGTCGCTTGGATGACTGCGCACGGCATGCGGCGCCTGGCGGCGGTAGTCGTGCAGGGCCGTCTCATCATTGGCGGCAAGTTTATCCACCACCCAATCGCGAAAATCCCGCGCCCAAGGCTCGATACTCTCAGGGCCGGCACGCCAGTTCAGTTCACCCAGGTTATGGGTAATGCTGCCGGAGCCGATCAACAGCACACCCTGTTCACGCAGGCTGGCCAGGGCATGCCCTACTCGGGTTTGCAGCGCCGGCCCCATGCGGCTAGGCAAGGAGACCTGCACCACCGGAATATCCGCCGCCGGGTACATCAGTGACAGCGGCACCCAAGTGCCGTGATCAAAAGGGCGGCGCTCATCAAGTTGCGCGTCCAGCCCATCGGCTTGCAGCAGCTCGACAATCTGCGCGGCCAACTGCGGGCTGCCCGGCGCCGGGTATTGCACGGCAAACAGCTCGGGGGGGAACCCGCCGAAGTCGTGCCAGGTTTCAGGCGCGGCGCTGCCAGTGACCAATAATTCGTGGCTTTCCCAATGCGCCGAAATCACCACAATCGCCTTTGGCCGTGGCAGTTCAGCCGCCAAGCGGCGCAGCGCCGGGCCACTGGCACCGGGCTGCAAGGCGAGCATGGGCGAACCGTGGGAGATAAACAGGCTGGGGAGCATAAGTCGGGTCCTGAGGGTTAACATAGGCCCATCTTCAATCAGATCATTGATCTAAATCTAATATAAGTTTTAGCGCCTTTTGATCGAATTTTCAGGGTGATTTATGGAGCCTAAGTTTTGGCAAGAGCGTTGGGCACGCAATCAGATTGGCTTTCACCTGCCTGACGTCAACCCTTACCTGCAGCGGCATTGGCCGAAACTGTCATTGCCGGACGGCGCGAAAGTGCTGGTGCCGTTGTGTGGCAAAAGCCTGGATTTGATCTGGTTGGCGAGCCTTGGGTATCGGGTGTTGGGCGTGGAGTTGTCGCAGCAGGCGGTGGAATCTTTCTTCAGTGAACAGTCGTTGACGCCGCATATCCGCCAGCAGGGCGCGTTCAAGGTGTATACGTCCGGCCTGATCGAGGTGTGGTGCGGTGACTTCTTCGCCCTCGACGCCGATGCAGTAAGCGATTGCACTGCACTCTATGACCGAGCGGCGTTGATCGCTTTGCCGCCACTGATGCGGGCGCAATACGTTGAGCATCTCAATAGGCTTTTGCGTCCTGGTTGCAAGGGGCTGCTGATCACCCTGGATTACGACCAGTCGCAAAAAGCCGGGCCTCCGTTTGCGGTATCGAATGACGAAGTGAGGGTTCTGCTTGCGGCGTACTGGGGCTTGGAGGTACTTGAGGAGCAAGACATCCTGGGGGTTAGCTGGAAGTTCGTTCAGGACGGCGTCAGGCGGCTTGATGAGCGTGTATATCAACTGATTATGCGTTGACCAAGCCATTGCCATCGCGGGCAAGCCCGGCTCCCACATTGGAACGCGTTCCCTGTGGGAGCCGGGCTTGCCCGCGATGACGATTCACGCACCCATAAAAAAAGGGGCGATCAAATCGCCCCTTTCTGTGTCACATCAGCCCCGACGACGCAGCGCGTCGATGCGTTCCTCCAACGGCGGGTGGCTCATGAAGAAGCGTGCAAAGCCTTGCTTGATGCCACCGTTGATGCCAAACGCGGTCAGGCTGTCCGGCATGTGAACTGGCAGGCCCTGTTCGGAGCGCAGGTGTTGCAGCGCTGCGATCATCGCCCCGGTGCCGGCCAGGCGGGCACCGGCTTCGTCTGCGCGGAATTCGCGTTTGCGCGAGAACCACATGGTGATCGCGCTGGCCAGGAAGCCCAGCACCACTTCAGCGAAGATGGTCGCCACGAAGTAGGCGATGCCGCGGCCGCCTTCGTTCTTGAAGATCACCTTGTCGACAAAGTTGCCGATAATCCGTGCGAAGAACATCACGAAGGTGTTCACCACGCCTTGTACCAGCGCCAGGGTGACCATGTCGCCATTGGCCACGTGGCCGATCTCGTGGGCCAGCACGGCCTTCACTTCTTCATAGGAGAAGCGTTCGAGCATGCCCTGGCTCACCGCAACGAGCGCGTCGTTCTTGTTCCAGCCGGTGGCGAAGGCGTTGGCTTCATAGGCTGGGAAGATCCCGACCTCAGGCATCTTGATGCCGGCCTCGCGGGACAGCTCTTCAACGGTTTGCAGCAACCATTGCTCGTGCCGGGTGCGTGGCTGGGTGATGACCTGGGTGCTGGTGCTCATCTTCGCCATCCACTTGGAGATGAACAGCGAAAACAGCGAGCCGGCAAAACCAAAGACCGCACAGAAAACCAACAGCTGATTGAGGTTCAGATCAACCCCGTTGGCCGCCATGAACCCGTTAAAGCCGAAAAGGCTCAGGGTGATGCTGGCAATCAGCACGACCGCCAGGTTAGTGGCCAAGAACAGCAGGATGCGCATCATGGTTGTAGAATTCTCCTCATGCTTAATATGTCGCGTACTGCGGGGTATATAAGGTGCGGCCTGGGGTGATTCAACCGAGCGACTATTTCAAACTGTGTCCTACAGCATCAATGTAGAGCCTTGAAGGGAATTTCTGACCTGAAAAGGCACTCATGATCACCGCACTCATGCCCTCGCGCCCTGTAGTTTCAAGGGGCTGACCGGTCCGTGGTGTGCAGCGGCAAGCGAGGAGGGGAGGCAGGCTAGAGAAGTGTTGCCAGATACTCGCTGTACGACCGGATAGCGGTCGTACAGCGACTTTTACATTACTGGCGATAGGACTTGAGGAAGTTACCGATGCGACCAATGGCCATGTCCAGGTCATCCACACGCGGCAAGGTCACCACGCGGAAGTGATCCGGCCACGGCCAGTTGAACGCCGTTCCTTGCACCACCAGCAGCTTTTCCGATAGCAGCAGGTCGAGCACGAATTTCTCGTCGTTGAGGATCGGGCAGACTTTCGGATCGATGCGCGGGAAGGCATACAGCGCGCCCATGGGTTTTACGCAGCTGACGCCCGGGATTGCATTGAGCAGTTCCCAGGTGCGGTTGCGTTGTTCCAATAGACGGCCCTGGGGCAGGACCAGGTCGTTGATGCTCTGGTAGCCGCCGAGGGCGGTCTGGATAGCATGTTGGCTCGGCACGTTGGCGCACAGGCGCATATTGGCCAGCATGTCGATGCCTTCGATGTAGCTCTGGGCATTGTGCTTGGGGCCGGAGATGGCGATCCAGCCGGAACGGAAGCCCGCTACCCGGTAGGACTTGGACAGGCCATTGAAGGTCAGGCACAGCAGGTCCGGCGCGAGGGAGCCGGTGCAGATGTGCACGGCATCGTCGTAGAGGATCTTGTCGTAGATCTCGTCGGAGAACACCACCAGGTTGTGCTGACGCGCGAGTTCGAGCATGCCCAGCAGCACTTCCCTGGAATACACGGCGCCGGTGGGGTTGTTCGGGTTGATGATCACCAGCGCCTTGGTGTTCGGGGTGATCTTGGCCTTGATGTCGGCCAGGTCCGGGAACCAGTCGGCGCCTTCATCGCACAGGTAGTGCACCGGGTGGCCGCCGGCCAGGGTCACGGCAGCGGTCCACAGCGGGTAGTCGGGCGCGGGCACCAGTACTTCGTCGCCGTTGTTGAGCAACGCCTGCATGGACATCACGATTAGCTCGGACACGCCATTGCCCAGGTAGATGTCTTCGATGCCGACACCTTCAACCTGTTTTTGCTGGTAGTACTGCATCACCGCCTTGCGCGCGCTGAACAGGCCCTTGGAGTCGCTGTAGCCCTGGGCAGTCGGCAGGTTGCGGATCACGTCCTGGAGGATTTCGTCCGGCGCTTCGAAACCAAAGGGCGCCGGGTTGCCAATGTTCAGCTTGAGGATGCGATGGCCTTCCTCTTCCAGGCGTTTGGCGTGCTTGAGCACTGGGCCGCGAATGTCGTAGCAGACGTTGGCGAGCTTGTTCGATTTGCTGACCTGCATGGCGATGTGATCCTGAAAATGAACGATCCAGACGGCGTGGACACTACCGTACTGCGAAACCTGCGGGGCCTGCACCCATAAATACGTTTGAATGCCGGTAGCGCGGGTGCCAGACTGGCGTTTTGAAGAGGCGCAATCATACGTGCCGCCTGATCCATGGAAAAGACACAGATCAGGGTTTTTCAGTTGCCGAGGTGTACCGATGGATAAGTTGCAGAAAACCGTTGAAGAATGGAAGGCGATGCTCGATCCGGAGCAGTACAACGTGTGCCGTCTCAAAGGCACCGAGCGACCTTTCAGCGGCAAGTACAATGGCACCAAGACCGATGGCGTGTACCACTGCATTTGCTGCAATGAGCCGCTGTTCGATTCCACCACCAAGTTTGATTCCGGCTGCGGTTGGCCGAGTTTCTACGCGCCGATTGCCGACAGCGCGATGATCGAGATCCGTGACGTCAGCCTCGGCATGATCCGCACCGAAGTCACCTGCGCCAAGTGCGACGCGCACCTGGGGCATGTGTTCCCGGACGGCCCACCACCGACCGGCCTGCGTTACTGCATCAACTCGGTGTGCCTGGACCTCGTTCCTCGCTGACTGATCGTGACTGATCGTTCCCACGCTCCGCGTGGGAACGCCTCCTGTGACGCTCCGCGTCACGACTTTAGACGGAACGCAGAGCGTTCTGGGCTGCATTCCCACGCAGAGCGTGGGAACGATCTATGTGCAGGCATCATTGCGGTCAATTAAATTGCACACAATTGAATTGCCTACTATCTTTGCAATTCTTTCCCCGTATCCGAGGCGCCGTCATGAGCGACAACCTGCTGAGCATCCCGTGCACCACCATCAAGGGTGAGCAAAAGACCTTGGCCGATTTTGCCGGCAAGGCCATTTTGGTGGTCAATACCGCCAGCAAATGTGGCTTCACCCCGCAATACAAGGGCCTGGAGCAGGTGTGGCAGCAGTACAAGGACCAAGGTCTGGTGGTGCTGGGCTTTCCCTGCAATCAGTTCGGCAAGCAGGAGCCAGGCAACGAAGGGGCGATTGCCGAGTTCTGCGAGCTGAACTTCGGCGTCAGCTTCCCGCTGTTCAAAAAGATCGACGTGAATGGCGGCGACGCCCACCCCCTCTTCGTGCAACTGAAAAAACAAGCGCCGGGGCTGCTCGGCTCCCAACGCATCAAGTGGAACTTCACCAAGTTCCTGATCGGCCGTGATGGCAAGGTGGTCAAGCGTTTTGCCCCGACCACCAAGCCTGAAGCCCTGACCCAAGAGATCGAAGCCCTGCTCAAATGACCGACTTGCCCCACGTGTCCCTGGCCCTGGACGATCAGTTGTGTTTCAAGCTTTATGCCGCGTCCCGCGCAGTGACGCGAGCTTACAAGCCGATGCTCGATCAGTTGGGCCTCACCTACCCGCAATATCTGGCGATGCTGGTGTTGTGGGAGTGGCACGCCGCCATCCCGCCACAACCCACAGTCAAAGCCCTGGGCGAGCGCCTGATGCTCGATTCTGGAACGCTGACGCCGATGCTCAAGCGCCTGGAGCAGCTGGCGCTGGTCAAGCGTCAGCGCAGCACGTTGGACGAGCGTGAGATGCACCTGAGTTTGAGCAAGGCGGGTTTGCAGCTAAGAGACCAGGCCCATGCGTTGAAAACCCGGCTGTTATGCGACAGCGGCGTCGACCTGAATCAGGCCGAGGCCCTGCGCGATGGCCTGGACCAGTTGCTGGCGCAGATCAAAGGCTTGTCGAGGTCGGCACCCACAGGTCCAGCAGGGCCTTGAGCTCTTCGCGGCGAAACGGTTTGGCCAGGTAATCATCCATTCCCGCCGCCCGGCAGCGCTCGCGTTCTTCCGCCAGGGCGTTGGCGGTCAAGGCGACGATAGGCAGGTCCGGCCAGCGCCCGCTGCGGCGAATCTGCCGGCTGGCCTCGTAGCCGTCCATCACCGGCATATTGCAGTCCATCAGCACCAGGTCGAAGCGCTGCTCCTCCAGCAACTTGAGCGCCTCGCCACCATGGGCAGCCACAATCACTGCGCAGCCGAGCTTGCTGAGCATGCCCTTGGCGACCAATTGATTGACCGGGTTGTCTTCCACCAAAAGAATGCGCGCGCGATGGGCGAGGGGCACGGCGTCCATCTGGACAGGGTCGAGGATCAGTTGCGCTTCGCTGCGCAGGTTGCGTTGCAGAATCTGGTACAGCGCATTGCGGCTCAACGGGCGTGCCTGTTGCTGCAGCGGCATCAGGGCCGCGACTTCTTCGCTGGGCATGAAGTTGCCATAGGCGGTTACCAGCAGGATCGGCGCGCTGATCCCGGGGCGCAGGCGGAACAGGCACTCCGGGCAATCGGTAATCAGCAGGTCGGGGTTCAGCCCGGTCAGGTCGTCATCCTGGGAGTAACAGCGCAGCGCCAACCCCCAAGGCGGCAGCAAGGTGCCGAGCAATTCCGCCAGGCCGCTGCCGGTATTGGTGATGGCGATGACTTCGCCCAGCAGTGGCGCTTGTCGTGCGGCCGGCAAATGTGTGGGCAGCGGCAGGTCGGCGCAGAACTGGCTGCCAAAGCCGACTTCCGAGCTGATGCTCAAGCGGCCCTTCATCGCTTCACACAGGTTATGCGTCAACGCCAACCCCAGCCCCGTGCCGCCGAACTGGCGGGTGATACCCGCACCTGCCTGGGTAAACGGCTGGAATATCTTCACCTGCGCTTCCTGGGCAATGCCGATGCCGGTGTCACAGACTTCTATTTTTACCCGGCCATCCTCGGCGCTGAGGCGCACATCCACGCGGCCGAAGCGGGTGAACTTCAAGGCATTCGACAGCAGGTTGCTGACGATTTGCCGCACCCGTGTCGGGTCGCCAATCACCTGCGCAGGAAACAGCGGGTCGATCAGGCAGGTCAACTCGACACTCGGCGCGGCGTTCTGCGACAGCAGGTTGGCGGTGTCTTCCACCAATGAGCCGAGGTCGAACGGGATGCGTTCGAGCTCCAATTGGCCGGCGTCGAACTTCGACAGGTCGAGGATATCGTTGAGCAGTTCCACCAGCACCTTGCCCGAATCGTGGGCGATGGACAGTTGCTGGCGCTGTTCGGCGTTCAGCGGGCTGTCCAGCGACAGCGCGATCATGCCCAGCAAGCCATTGAGCGGCGTGCGGATCTCATGGCTCATATTGGCCAGGAACGCGGCGCGTGCCTGGGCCATGGCCAGGGCGGTCAATTTGGCGGCTTCGAGTTCATCGTTGGATTGGCTCAAGCGCTGGTTGCTGGCCTTGAGCTCCAGGGTGCGTGCCGAGACGATATCTTCCAGTTGACCCAGGTACTCGGTGAGGCGGTCCTCGGCATGCTGGCGTTGCTGGATTTCGGTCTGCATGTTTTCGAATTGCTGGTTGGCGACGTTCACCAGCACGCCGATTTCATCGTTTTCGTGGCCAGGTGGGCAATCCAGGCGGGCCTGCTTGCTGGTGCTGAGAGCACGGATAATGCGCACCAGCGGTTGCGTCAGCATCACGTAAAACAGCCCCAGCAGAATGCCGGTGAGCAGCAGGCTGCGGGCGAACCCGTTGAGCAAGGTTATCTCGGCGCGGTGCAGGAAACGGCTGCCAAACGCATAGGTGTCGACGTCCAGGCGCAGCACGCCGAGGGAATCATTGGGCATGTGGCTCAGGAACAGTCGGTCTTCAAACAAGCGGTTGGCGCCAAACAGAAAGTCACTGATGGGCCGGTAGGCGCTTTCTTTGCGCGGCCGGTTCACATCCGCCAGTACCACGCCATTGTTATCGACCAATTGCGCATGGGTGATGGCCGGCGAGTGCAACAGGCCCAGGGTCAGTTCCTGGGCGAGCTCGGCATCAATGTTGTAGGCGATACGTGAGGCAGGGTTATGGCTGATTTCGATCAGTGAGCGTATTTCACGGTTGATCGAGGCGTCTTCGCTGGCATAATCAATGCCGATTTGGATCAGGCTGAGCAAGGTTCCCAAGACGAAACCAACCAGCACAGTCAATCGAGCTTGTTTATAAGACAAGCGGTGGGCGAACTTGATATCCATCGGGTG
The DNA here is from genome assembly GCF_965653655.1 of Pseudomonas onubensis. Lineage (NCBI taxonomy): Bacteria > Pseudomonadati > Pseudomonadota > Gammaproteobacteria > Pseudomonadales > Pseudomonadaceae > Pseudomonas > Pseudomonas onubensis. Next base: position 91,171 of record NZ_CBFHAZ010000009.1, read on the forward strand.
TTGAACCACTTCACGTTTCCCTTCGCCCGGCAAGCATAGCTGAACATCCACAGGCTTTGGCTTGGCCGGCATGAATCGTTTTATACGCAGCCTCGTGGGTCTGCCACAGGGTTGCCAATACGCCATCTTTTGCAAGAACTTGCCAGAGGAATAATCGTGGATTCTCGATTGAATGCCTTTCTTGAGCGGGCCGATGCGGTTCTGGCTCGCCTGGAGCCGCTGTTACCGGCACCGCGCCAAGCCATCGACTGGAATAATTGCCTCGCCGCCCGTTGGCAGCGCGAAGGCCGCAGCGGCTTTTTGCTGCCGTTGGAAGTGAGCCTGGACATGCGCCTGTCCGACCTTATCGGCGTAGACAAGCAACGTGAGCAACTGGCTCGCAACACTCAGCAGTTTCTCGATGGCCTGCCCGCCAACCATGCGTTGCTGTGGGGCTCGCGCGGCACCGGCAAATCCTCCATGGTGCGCGCCTTGCTGGCCCAGCATGCCAAAGCCGGTTTGCGCCTGATTGAAATCGAGCGTGATCACCTGGCTGACCTGCCGCGCGTGGTCGAGCAACTGCTCAAGTTGCCGCAGCGGTTCATCCTGTTCTGTGACGACCTGTCTTTCGAAGCGGGTGAGGGCGATTATCGCGTACTCAAGAGCGTACTGGACGGCTCCCTTGAGCAAGCGCCGGAAAACGTGTTGCTGTATGCCACCTCCAACCGTCGTCACCTGGTGCCGGAAAACCAGAGCGACAATGACAATTGGAAGCGCGTGGACGGTGAGTTGCACCCCAGCGAAGCAGTGGAAGACAAAATCGCCTTGTCCGACCGTTTTGGCCTGTGGTTGTCGTTCTACCCATTCAGCCAGGAACACTTCCTGGATGTGGTTGAACACTGGATCGGCGAACTGGCCAGCAAGGCCGGCTTGCAGTGGCAGCGTGATGAAGCCCTCGACATCCTGGCCGTGCGCTGGGCCACCGGGCGTGGCAATCGCAACGGCCGTTGCGCGTATCAATTTGCCCGTTACTGGGTGGGTCTGAAGTTGTTGGAGCGTCAACCATGATCGATTTGCAACAGGCCGGCACCGGCCTCGATGGCTATGCCATGCTCTGCGCGCAGCTGGAGTCGCTGCTCGCCGATGAGCGTGACTTTATCGCCAACAGTGCGCAGTTCTCGGCGTTCCTGTTCAACCAGTTGGACGACTTGAACTGGGCGGGCTTGTACCTCAATCGCAATGAAGAACTGGTGCTTGGCCCGTTCCAGGGCCAGATCGCCTGTGTGCGTATCCCCTTCGGGCGTGGCGTCTGCGGCGCGGCGGCGGCATCGCGGCAAACCCAGCGGGTGGAAGATGTGCATGCATTCGCGGGCCATATTGCCTGTGACAGCGCTTCCAACAGCGAACTGGTGGTGCCTTTGGTCAAGGATGGCCTGCTGGTGGGTGTGCTTGATCTGGACAGCCCGTCGCTGGCCCGTTTCAGCGAGCAGGACCAGGCGGGCATCGAGCAGTTGGCGGCGATTTTTCTGCGGTTGACCGACTGCTGACCTTGCAGGAGAGGGCTGGCCACCGTTATTGGCTGTCCAGCTTATGGAGCTGCACTTGCAGGGTCCTCTCCAGCTCCAGCATGCGTTTTTCCAGGGCCTTGACCCCCGCTTCGAGCGTGGGGCGCTCTTCGTTGCGGGCACAGGCTTGCTCCAGCGCTTCGCATTGCGCGGCCAATGAACTTGCCTGGACGATGCGCGCGGCGCCCTTGATTTTGTGGGCTTGCTCGATGATGGCCTGGGTCGCCGCTTGGCGGGCCATCAAGGCCACCAGCTCCTCGCGGTCCTGACGGCTGCTGCTCAGCAGCTCCTCCAGCAGGCGGCGGCTCAGGTGCGGGTCGCCTCCGGTGAGTGCGTCCAGGCATTCGAGGTCCAGCCGCTGGCCGCTCGATTGCGGTTTGATCTGCGCCAGATGCTGCTCCAGTGCAGTGAGGCTGATGGGTTTGAACAGGCAGTCGTTCATGCCCGCCTGCGCACAGCGGAGTTTTTCCTCGGGTTGGGCATTGGCGGTGAAACCGAGGATCACGCAGGGCACCTGTTGCTCTCGCTGCTCGTATTCACGGATCGAACGGCTCAACTCATAGCCATTCATCACGGGCATGTTGCAGTCGGCAATCACCAGGTCGAAGTGTTCCTGGCGCCAGGCCTGAAACCCGGCGGCGCCATGCTGGGCCGCCGTGAACTGGTGCCCCAGGTAGCCCAATTGCTGGCACATCAGCAAGCGGTTCGCCGGATGATCGTCTACCACCAGCACATTGAGCACCGACGCGGCGGTCGGCGCCTGCGACTTGAGCTCGTCCAATGCTTCTATGGGCTTGAGGCAGGTCATCCTCAAGCTGACCTGTACCTGAGTGCCCACCATGGGCACGCTGCTCAGGCTCAGTTGCCCGCCCATCATCTCGCACAGGCTGCGACAGATCACCAGCCCCAGGCCCGCTCCGCTCCTGGCCAGGTGCCCGGAATTGTCCGCCTGGGCAAAGGGTTCGAACAGGCGCGATTGGTCCTCCCGGCTGATGCCGATGCCCGTGTCCTCGACCACCAGCTTCATCTGCACCTCTTGGGGGTGCTCGGTGGCTTGCACTTGCACCTTGATCTTGACCTGCCCGCGCTCGGTAAACTTGATCGCGTTGCTGACCAGGTTGGACAGCACCTGCTTGAAGCGCAGCGGGTCTATCAGCACGGCGGTGTTGTCGAAGTTGGGGTCGAATTCGAGCAACAGGCTGAGGGTCTTCTGGCGGGCCAGGCCGTCAAAGACGCGCACCACCGATTCGATCACTTCGCGCAGGTTAACGCGCTCGGGAGCCAGGCTCAGGCGGCCCGATTCGATGCGTGCAATGTCGAGGATATCGCCGATCAGCTCCAGCAAGTCCTTGGCCGAGTTGTAGGCCACTTCGATCGCCGGGCGGTCGAGATGGCCCTGGTCGGCGCGCTTGAGGGTCAGCTCCAGCATCCCGATCACGGCATTCATCGGCGTGCGGATTTCATGGCTCATGGTCGCAAGGAAGGTACTTTTTGCCCGGTTGGCTTCATCGGCGCGTTCCTTGGCGGTGCGCAGCTCGTCGAACAGTTGGCGCCGGTCACTGATATCGATCCAGCCACCGATGATGCCCTGGACTTCGCCGTCCGAGTCGCGATAGGGCAGGATCCAGTGGTAAATCGTGAGTTTTTTGCCATGAATGTGCAGGGTGCGATCGAGGATCAGCGGGGTGCCTTCGACCACCACCCGCTGGTAGTCGGCGTGGTATTGCTCGGCCTCAGGCGCCAGTGCCATGTCCATTTGCACCACACTCTTGCCGATCACGTCTTCGCGTTTGACCCCGAACACTTGCAGGTAGCTGTCATTACAGGTCTGCAACAGGCCCTTGCGATCACGCACATAGATCGGGTGCGGCGTTTCATTGACCAGTGCGCGCATGAACTCGAACTGGTCATTGAGGGCTCGCTCGGCCATCTTGCGATGTTTGATCTGGCGACGCATGTAGGCGTTCCAGGTCAGGGAGATCAGCAACAACAAGCCGGTGCCAATGATGATCTGCGCAATCAGTTGGTGGTAATTGCGCCAGTAGCTGTCGGAGGCGGGCGTGTAACCGCGCCAGCGGCTGTTGATCACGCCCATTTCGTCCGGGGCGATGCTCAGCAGCGCCTTGTCGAGGATTGAGCTCAGTTCGACGGCGCCGCGTGGCGTGGCCAGGGCGAAGGTGGCAGGCAGCGTGCCGATGCTGGCGCTGATCTGCAGTTTGTCCTGGAACACCTGGGAGGCAAGGAAATAGTTGGCGATGACCAGTGAGTTCACCGCGCCGTCCACACTCCCTTGGGCCAGCATTTCCGAGGCCTTGAAGGTATCACTGACTTCCACCAGGCGAATCTGCGGGAAGTCCTCTTGCAAGGTTTTTTCCAGCGGGTTGCCCAGGGTGATGGCCAGGCGCTTGCCTGCCATCTGCTCCAGGTTCGCGGCCGCATCGGGCTCCTTGCGAGTCAGCAGGACATAGGAGTTTTCCAGATAGGGGCGGCTGAAACTGAGCTGAGTTTCGCGTTCGGCGCTGGGGACAATGGCCCCGATAACATCGGCTTTACCTTCGGTGAGCTGCTCGATCATCGTGCTGATTTCGCGACTGCGCTGCACTTCAAAACGCAGGCCGGTGCGCAGGCGGATCAGCTCCAGCAGGTCGGCGGTGATGCCGCGAAAATTGCCGTCGGCATCGAAGAACGTCAACGGCGCGAATGTCTCATTGACCACGACTTTCACCACCGGGTGCTCTTTGAGCCAGCGCTCTTCACGTTGGGTCAGTTGCAGTTTCTTGTCGGTCAGTAAAATGTCGCTGCCGGCGCTCCAACGCTTGGCAATGTTGTCCCGTTCATTGATGGGGACAGCGGTCAGTACTGTGTCGACAATGCTCAATAAAACGTCCTGGTCGCGGCGCAACGCGAAGCTGAACCCATAGGCTTCATGCTTGCCGAAGTTGGCCATGTGGATGTTTTTGAGGTAGCCCTTGTTGATCATGTAATGGGTGGAAATAGTGTCCCCCAGGAACACGTCTGCCTGATCGAATGCCACTGCATTGAGCGCGTTCTGATAGGAGGGAAAGGCGCGGATATCCGCCTGCGGGTAGAGCTTTTCCACTTCGCTCAGCGGCAGGTAGTGGTAAACAAGGCTCAAGCGCAGCCCGGCCAGGCCATCGCTCAAACTGCGTGTTTCGCCTTCGCGGGTCACCAGCACCGGCTGGTCTACCGCATAAGGCCGCGAGAGGATGAGTTCAGGGTTGGCGGCCTCAAAGCCATTGGAGGAGCCCAGCAGGTCGATTTCGCCGGCTTCCAGCGCGTTTATCGCAGCGTCACGTGTCGGGTAACGCAACACCTTGACGGGCAAGGCCATGGCTTTGGCCAGCAGCCCTGCATAATCGGCGGTCAGGCCCTCATAGTCGCGACCGCTGGAGGTGAGGTCGAAGGGCGGGTAGTCGGGTGCCGAAGTGCCCAGTACCAGCTCGCGCTTGGACTGTAGCCACTGGCGCTGGGTCTTATCCAGTTGAATATCGAGTTGAACGGTACCCGCGCGGCTCAATAAGGTGAAGTGTTCCGGTCCGATTTGAGGGGCCGCGGGCACGGTCGTGCTCAAGCACAGGCCGGCCAATAATATAATCAGATAGTCCTTTATACACCTGGGCATCCGCTTTCTCACACTAGCGCGTTTCGTTTTGCCATCTCGATAAGTTCTACCAAGGACTTGGCTTTAAGTTTTTGCATCAGCCTTTTTTTGTAAGTGCTTACTGTTTTGTTACTTAGAAACATACCTTTGGCGATTTCTTTGTTCGTGCGGCCTTGTGCAAAAAGTTGCAATACCATCAGTTCCCGATCGTTCACGGCCTTGAACAGTTCAAGTTCCTGTGCGTCCTTGCTGTCGGCGCCATTGCAATTGAGTGCCTGGCTGGGGAAGTAATTGTAGCCAGACAGCACCGCACGAATGGCACTCAGCAATTCACTCAGGTCGCCTTCCTTGCACACATAACCGTCTGCGCCCGAGCGCATGCAGCGGGTGGCGAACAACGTTGGACTCTGGGCCGTCAGGATCAAGGTTTTCATCGAGGTGTTCATCGCGTTGAATCGGCAGAGCACTTCGAGGCCGTCGAGTTTCGGAATACTGATGTCCAGGATGATCAGGTCGGGCAGGCATTCGCGAACCATTTGTATCGCGTCACAGCCGTTGTCCGTTTCGCCAACGATTTTATAACCCTCGTGTTCCAGCAACATGCGAATCGCCAGCCGGATAACCGGGTGGTCATCAATGATAAAAACCGTGTTCATAATCATAGTCCATGCAAGTGCAAATAAAGCGGGCACATTAGCTCAGAAGATGAGGGAGGAGGACGAGCGTTGGGGGGAGTAGATATAAAACAGGAGAATTCCTACATAATAAAAGGTAACGACCTACCGTTCGATAAGGCTTCGTGTCGTCGGATGTAAGCAATAGTTGAATCAGTAAGCCCTGGAGCGGTGTCAGGGATCCAACCCTGTTTTTGCGGCGATTGTTTACCCGTGAGCAGTGTTTATAGTCCTGCATTTATAACGAGAGCAGTGGCGCAATCAATTCTGCCAGTGCGTCTTTATTCAGGGGCTTCAATAAGTAACCCAGCAATGGCAGGCCGCGCTGCCGGGCCTGGAGTGTCAGGTTGGACAACTCTGTTGCGGGCAGCCCGCTCAACAGGATTGCGCCGGTGATGAAGTGTTGGCGGCTGGCAATGTCTATCAATTCCAGCCCAGGCAGATCAGGCAGGCATTGATCGCACAACATCAAATCAAAGGGGTGGGGCGCGCAGGACATCCAGCGGATTGCCTGCTCGGCATTTTCCGCAAGGGTCAGTTGCTCGAAACCGAAGCTGTTGAGCAGGCACTGAGTGGCCAGGAGCTGAAAGGGATGATCCTCCACCAATAGGATTCGAAGACGGGGTATGGGCATAGAAGGCACATGGCTCAGTCAGAGGGACGTGACGTAGGAATTGCGTGTCAGGTTCGCAAGAAGCGTGCGCGATTATTCCTCGAGCGGATGTGCGAATTCGATCAGGCCGCTCTGTTCCCGTCGTAGGTAAAGTCTGTACGGGACGCAGGCGGCATGACCTGATGTTTCACTGGGGGCTGGAACGCCCGGTCATCTCCCTGGCCATTTCGGTGGCGTAGCTGTCGGTCATGCCGGCGATGAAGTCGATCATGCGCAGAAACGATGCGTGCAGGGGCCACGCAGGGTCGGGCGCGCTGTTGCCCAGCAAGTCGAGAATGCGCCGGTTCTTGAACGACGGCGTGCGCCCGCCATGTTGTTCCAGGGCGGCGCCGCAAAAGGCGTTCAGCAGGATTTCCAGGGTGGTATAGGCGCCGATTTCGTGCAGGGTCTTGCGCTTGTCCTGGAAGATTTTCTTGCGCGCCATGTCCTTGGCATCCAGTACGCAGCGCTTGGCCGGGCCATGCATGTGTTCCACCAGGTCGCCTGGCAGCGTGCCGGCGAGCAAGGCGTCCTGCTGCTCGACGAAGGCGCGTGCCGCCGCATTGGTCAGGTGCTCGATGGCCTTGCCGCGCAGGATCGCCAGCTTGCGCCGACGTGAATCCGCCGGGCCCAGTTGCCGGTAGGTCTGGGGCAAGTCGTCACCCACCAGGTCGAGCAGCAGCGACTCGACTTCGGCATAGTCGAGCAGCTCCATTTCCAGGCCGTCTTCGAGGTCAATCAAGGCGTAGCAGATATCGTCGGCCGCCTCCATCAGGTAGACCAGCGGGTGACGCGCCCAGCGTTGTTCTTCCAGTTGCGGCAGGCCGAGCTTGTGGGCGATCTGCTCAAGGATCGGCAACTCGCTCTGATAACAGCCGAACTTGTGCTTCTTGTAGCCCAACGAGTCCGCGTGGCGGGCGGTCCAGGGATACTTCAGGTAAGTACCGAGGGTGGCGTAAGTCAGGCGTGTGCCGCCGTCGAACTGATGGTATTCCAGTTGGGTGAGCACCCGGAAACCTTGGGCATTACCTTCGAAATTCAGGAAGTCGTTGCGTTCGGCGCTGCTCATGTCATCCAGCCAGCCGCGTCCGGCCGCCTGTTGGAACCAGTGGCGAATGGCATCTTCACCCGAGTGCCCGAACGGCGGGTTGCCGATGTCATGGGCCAGGCAAGCCGATTGCACCACCATGCCCAAGTCGCTTGGCTCGCACCAGTCGGGCAGAGCACTGCGCAGGGTTTCGCCGACGCGCATGCCCAGGGAGCGGCCGACGCAGCTGACTTCCAGGGAATGGGTCAGGCGTGTATGTATATGGTCGTTACTGGACACCGGGTGCACCTGGGTCTTGCGGCCCAGGCGGCGGAATGCGCCGGAAAAAATAATCCGATCGTGGTCTTTGTGGAACGGGCTACGGCCGAGTTCTTCCGGGCTGTGCAGGGGCTTTCCAAGACGTTCGCGGGTAAGCAGGGTGGGCCAATCCAAGGCGGGTACTCTCCGTGCGGTGAATGACCCTCCCAGCTTCCCGGTTCAGCGCGGCATCGGCAAGCAAAAATCTACAGGCCCGCCGCATCGATATCGATTAACAGCAAACGTTGACCGTTATCGAAGAACTGCCCGGCGGTGAGGCAGTACTGGTTGGTGGTGGCATCGCGGTAGGTCGACGACAGCGTCAGGCGCCGCTCCTCCCAGCCTTCGGCGAGCAGGTGATAGAAGTACGGCCGCCACGACCAGTTGTGGCCCAGGTAGCGGCTGTCGGCCTGCCAGGCATCCTGGCGCCACTCGAAGTTGGGCGTCAGCTGGGTGCCATGGCGGTCGCACTGGTAAAAACGCAGCAGCCACGGGAAGTTCGGCAATTGGGGCAGTTGATCGAGCGGCGCGCGACCTTGTGCCCAACTTTGCAGGATGTTCATCAGCTCGGCCAATTGCACCCGCAACTGCATCACACGGCCACGTTCGGCGAGTTTGTGCTGCACGTAAACGCTGCGCAGTTGGGCAAAACGCGCAACGAACGCATCAGTTGCAAACCAGTTCAGTTGGGCCTGGGCAAACAGATAGCCCTGTACATAACGCGCGCCGCACTCCAGGGCAAAATTCAGTTGCGCCTCGGTTTCCACGCCCTCGGCGATGATCCAGCACCCGGTTTTTTCGGCCATTTGCGCCAGTGCCCGTACCACTTCACTGCTCGGCCCGCCTTTAGCGGCTTCCTGGAACAGGCGCATGTCGAGCTTGAGAATATCCGGCTGCAGCGCCAGTACGCGGTCAAGTTGCGAATAGCCGGCGCCGAAGTCATCGATGGCGATGCGTGCGCCGGCCTCGCGGTAGCGCGCGACCACGTCGGCCAGGCGCTGGATGTCGCCGCCCAGTTCGGTGATTTCAAACACAATGCGCCGGGGATCGACGTTGTGCGCCTGCACTTGTTTGAGGCTGGGGAGGGCTTGGCCAGGGCGCAGGCGGTTTATCCAGCGCGGTGAGATGTTGAGGCTCAGAAACCAGTCGGCGGGTGCTTCATGCAGGCGGCTCAAGGCGTTTTCGCGGATCTGCCGGTCGAGGCGGCGCAGGGCCACGCCGGGTGTGCGCGGGTCGGCAAACAGCGGCCCAACCGATTGCAGGCGGCCATCGGCCTGACGTAAACGGCCCAGCGCCTCGACGCCGGCAATGCGTCCGGTGGCGGTATCGATGAAGGGCTGGAAACAGGCGAGCGGTTGCCCGTCGATCACGGGGCCTCCTTAAGAGAGCTGGCGAAAAAAGGCCCGGCCCTCAGTAACGAGGGCCGGGCCGATTCTGTTTGCAAGAAAGCAGCCAGCCAGCTTCAGCCTTTACGCTGCATGGCCAATTTGATCAGCGGGATCAAACCGGCACCCAGCCGCACCAGGCGCGTCAGGCTGCTGATACCGCCACCCTTGGCGCCCTTGCCGGTAAAAAAGCCCATCAGCGTCACCGCCGCCACGCCCCACAGCGGCGCGTGCTTGATGCCCAGGCTGTCTTGCCAGTTGTGGCGCATGTCGCGCATTTTGTTCAACGGCGCCATCAGTTGCTGGGACTCGTGACGAATCTCCTGGCGATGCATTTCCATGCGCAGGCGAATCAACGCCTTGCGCATTTCCCGGCGCGAAGTGTTTTGCGGGATTTCAGTCATGCTCATGGCAGCAGGCGCTCCCGATCATTGGCCAGCTCTTCAAGAGTGGCGTGGAAGGGCGTGGACTCATCGAACACCGCCGCTTTCAAGCGCACCCCGCAGAAGGCCGCAGCCAGGCTGTAGAACACGCAGAGGCAGATGATCCCGGTGAGACGATAGCCGGTGTCCCACACCAGAATCATCACCAAGGTCGACAACCCCACCAGCAATAACAGCGCAAACACCAGTGCCAGGCCTGCAAACAGCAGCAGGCTCACGGTGCGGGCCTTCTGTTCCTGCAACTCGATGCCAAATAATTCGACGTGGCTGTGCAGCAAGCCCAGAACGGCTGCGCCCAGGCGTCGTGAAGTGGAACTGGTGCCCGTGGACGAGCCGGTTTCGCCGATAGACATGATAGTTAGCGCCTTGTGGCCAGCAGACCGATCAGAAAGCCCACACCGGCGGCAATGCCGACCGACTGCCAAGGGTTGGCCTGCACGTAATCTTCGGTAGCCGTGACCGCCGCCTGGCCGCGTTCACGCAGGGAATCTTCGGTCAGTTGCAGGGTTTCGCGCGCCTTGAGCAGGCTCTCGTGGATCTTGCTGCGCAGCTCATCCGCCTGGTCACCCGCCAGCACGGCGGTATCGTCGAGCAACTTTTCGGTGTCACTGACCAGGGTTTGGAAATCCGCCATCAGTATTTCTTGAGCAGTCTTTGCAGTTCTTCTGGCCATGGGTATCTCCGTGATTGGCTGATTCTGTATGTCTGAGTGTGCGTGGTTTGTGTAGATGAGTTTTCGAGTCACCGGTTTCGGTGAAGGTTCACTTCAATTGTCTGGTACAGCTTTTGCTTTGCCTTGGTGCGCAGGCTCTGAGGCTTGCGCCGAGTCGGGGCGGATCAAGGCCAATGCCTGGAAAAACCTTACCCTAAATCACACAAACTCGCGGAAAAACCCTGTCGGCCACGGCCATTGTGTTGATCGCTGCGCTAAAACGGTTCATGCCCTCTGAAGAGCGGTGGGGCCGGTGGTGCCAATTTAGTGCGCGCAAACCTGGCTTGAACCGCTTTGGTGCTTTTTGCCTTGAATGCAGGCCTGCCAACCTCCATGGAAAATTTGCAAAGCGCAGTGGACACCCTCGTCCACAGCTCCAACACCCTGTTTATCCTGATCGGTGCGGTTATGGTCCTGGCCATGCACGCCGGCTTCGCGTTCCTCGAAGTCGGCACCGTGCGCCAGAAAAACCAGGTCAACGCCCTGTCGAAAATCCTCAGTGACTTCGCGATCTCGACCCTGGCTTATTTCTTTATAGGCTATTGGATCTCCTACGGCGTGAGCTTTATGCAGCCGGCGGCGGTGATCAGCGCCGACCACGGGTATGGCCTGGTTAAATTCTTTTTTCTGTTGACCTTCGCCGCCGCGATCCCGGCGATCATTTCCGGGGGCATTGCCGAGCGGGCCAAGTTCGCTCCGCAGCTGTGTGCGACCGCGCTGATCGTGGCGTTTATCTACCCGTTTTTCGAAGGCATGGTGTGGAACGGCAATTTCGGCCTGCAAGCCTGGTTGCTCGCGCGCTTTGGCGCCAGCTTCCATGATTTTGCCGGCTCCGTGGTGGTGCACGCCATGGGCGGTTGGCTGGCGCTGGCGGCGGTGCTGCTGTTAGGCCCGCGTAATGGGCGTTACAGGGAAGGGCGGCTGGTCGCGTTTGCGCCGTCGAGCATTCCGTTTCTGGCGTTGGGTTCGTGGATTCTGATCGTCGGCTGGTTCGGCTTTAACGTGATGAGCGCGCAAACCCTCAACGGTGTCAGCGGCCTCGTCGCCGTCAACTCGTTGATGGCGATGGTCGGCGGTACGGTCGCGGCCTTGGTGATCGGCCGCAATGACCCAGGCTTCCTGCACAACGGCCCGCTGGCCGGGCTGGTAGCGATTTGCGCCGGCTCCGACCTGATGCACCCGGTGGGCGCGCTGGTTACCGGTGTGGTCGCCGGTGGGTTGTTCGTGTGGTGCTTTATCGCCGCCCAGGATCGCTGGAAGATCGACGACGTGCTGGGCGTGTGGCCGCTGCATGGCCTGTGTGGCGTGTGGGGTGGCATTGCCTGCGGCGTCTTTGGCCAGACCGCACTCGGTGGCCTGGGTGGCGTCAGCCTGATCAGCCAGTTGATCGGCACCGCGTTGGGCGTGGCCGTGGCGCTGGTCGGTGGTTTGCTGGTGTATGGCGTGATCAAGCGTGTGTATGGGCTGCGCCTGAGTCAGGAGCAGGAGTATTACGGCGCGGACCTGTCGATCCACAAGATTGGCGCGGTCAGCCAGGATTGATCGGCTCGCTACAGTTGCCGGGCAGGCTTAGAATGATGGCCTGTTTTCTGGTTGGGTCCATTCGTCATGCCTCCTGAATGCCAGTTATTCGGCACCCTGGGTTGCCACCTTTGCGAAGTGGCGGAAGCCGTTCTGATGCCGTTGGTCGAACATGGGTTGATGGTTGAGCTGGTCGATATCACCGATCCCGTCAACTTGACCGAAACCTACGGCTTGCGGATTCCGGTGCTTCGCCGGGTAGACACGGGGGCGGAACTTGACTGGCCGTTCGACGCGGAACAGGTCGTTGCGTTTCTCGTTTAGGTTTTAACCAATGGCGAGTTTCCAAATATTGCGTTACTGTATGTTTGTACAGCGATTGAATAGAGGGAACGCCCGTGGTGAATGTTGAACAACTGAAAAGCAGCGTCAATCGCATGTCCGCCGACGTCGTGCGCGACGCGGTGAACGAGCTGCGCCTCGACGGCCTGGTCACGGAAGGCAAGACGCCGTTTAACAAAGTGCATTTCAATACCTGCTTTGCTGAAATCGAGGCGTTGTTCCAGCGCGCCGGTTATCACAAGCAACTGGATGTGGTGGGTTATCAGGGCTTGTTGTACGCGCTTTATGATCCTGGCCGCTGGGAAGCGGTAGATGTGTTGCGTTGGCTCAAGGAGTTCACCGAGGCGGCCAGTGCTTCGCCGGTACTGCGGGCGCAATTGGCCAAGGCCTGAGATCCACCCTAGGCTCCACCGCGCTCCATGCGGGATAATGCCAGCCGGTTTATTCAGGTTTCGAGCATTGCATGTCCACATCCGGTTTCTCTGCGTCCCAGCATCAAGCCAGCACCTTGTACCTGCCGCCCGGCCCCTGGGCAACGGTGCTCGATTGCCTGTGCGAGCACTTCCCGGCGATTGGCCGCGAGCAGTGGCTGGACCGCATCGCCCGTGGCCGCGTCTTGGACATCAATGGCCAGCCAATCAGCCTGTACCTCGCCTACAAGGAAGGCCTGTGCATTTATTACTTTCGCGAAGTGCCGAATGAGAAGGTGATCCCGGTTCAGGAAACCATCCTGTACGCCGACGAGCACTTGGTGGTGGCCGACAAACCGCACTTTCTGCCGGTGACCCCGGCCGGCGAGTACGTCGAGCAAACCCTGTTGCGCCGCCTGATCCGCCGCCTGGACAACCCCGCGCTGGTGCCTTTGCATCGCATTGATCGGCACACGGCGGGGCTGGTGCTGTTCTCGGCCAACCCGCAAACCCGGTCGGCGTATCAACAACTGTTCCCCACGCGGCGCATCGATAAATTCTACGAAGCTATTGCTCCGGCCTTACCCGACCTGACCTTCCCGCTGGTGCATAAAAGCCGCCTGGTCGATGGCCAGCCGTTCTTTCGCATGCAGGAAGGGCCGGGCGCCAGCAACACCGAAACGGCGGTGGAGGTGCGCGAGAAAAATGGCGATCTGTGGCGCTATGGCCTGTTCCCCGTGACCGGCAAGAAACACCAGTTGCGTGTACACATGACCGCGTTGGGGGCGAGTATCTGCAACGACCCGTTCTACCCCGATGTGCTCAAGGATGCCGAGGACGACTACGCCAACCCGCTCAAATTGCTGGCCCAAGGCGTGCGTTTTATCGACCCGGTAACCGGTGAACAACGCGATTTTCGCAGCCGCATCACCCTCGACTGGTAACCGCCAGAAACGACAAGGCCCGCACATGGCGGGCCTTGTGGGCAAGCGTTTAAGACTTACAGGTCTTTAACGGTGCGAACCTGATCTTTGTTGATGCGGGTCTGCTTGCCGTCAAGTTGTTCGAACTCGTAGAAGCCCGAAGCCTTGTCGTATTTAGGGGTGTCGACGGCCTGGATTTCGCGACCGTCATTCAGGGTGATCACTGTAGGCGAAGCGCAACCGGCAAGAGTAGCGAGGCCCAGTGCAAGCATGAGAGCGGCGATGGTCCGTTGAGTCATGAGTTTGTCTCCAAGAGAATTCTTTTAAATTGCTGACCTTGTGACGCGCGTGGCGTCGACAAAGTTCCTTGTGCGAGGTTCATTCTGACACGCCGGACCCTGGGTGCAACAGCTCGGGTGTATTCAGGTTGGCCAGGCGTGGGTCGCAGGCTGGGCATTCCAGGCCCACACCGCCCAACTGCAGGAAGAGCTTGCGCGGGCTGCGCTCACCGGCGGCCCATGCCTGTTCTACCTGGGTTTTGAGGTGGGTGGGGATGATGCAGATCAAGGGTTCCCAGAATTCACCATGGCGAACCATCACCGGCAGCTGCGGGTTTCGACGTGCCGCCTCACACAAATCGTCCAACAGTCCTACGTCGATGTTGGGGACGTCACACGGCAGTATCAGCAAATGCGCATGGTGCGCGGCGGCCAGGCCCGCGCGGATGCCCGCCAGCGGGCCGGGGAAATCCGGGCTGTCGTCGCTCACCAACTGGTCGGCATACGGCGCGTACTGCTCATGGTTGCGGTTGCACGAGATGATCAGGTCATCGGTCAGCGGGCGCGTCAGGCGCTGCAAATGCGCAACCAACGGCTGGCCGTGCCAGGGCAGCAGGCCTTTGTCCTGGCCGCCCATGCGTTGGCCACGGCCGCCGGCCAGTAGCAGGATCGAACAGGGCAGGGGCGAAGAATCAAGCGACATAGTGGTTCCGCTGCGGCAGGCAAATAGGGGCCTGTGATATAACATCGGGCTGTTCATTCGACAACTGGACCAAGCCATGAAAGCCAAGGCTGATGCGCCCTTCGTACCCCTGAATATCGCTGTGCTGACCGTCAGCGACACCCGCACCTTTGAAACCGACACCTCGGGCCAGGTCTTCGTCGACCGCCTGACTGCCGCCGGCCACAACCTGGCCGAGCGTGTGCTGCTCAAGGACGACCTCTATAAAATCCGCGCCCAAGTCGCCCACTGGATCGCCGAAGACGTGGTGCAAGTGGTGCTGATTACCGGTGGCACCGGCTTCACCGGCCGCGACAGCACGCCCGAAGCCGTCAGTTGCCTGCTGGACAAGCTCGTCGATGGTTTTGGCGAACTGTTCCGCCAGATCTCCGTGGCCGATATCGGCACCTCCACCGTGCAATCACGCGCCCTGGCCGGGCTGGCCAACGGCACGCTGGTGTGCTGCCTGCCGGGTTCGACCAACGCCGTGCGCACCGGTTGGGATGGCATCCTCGCCGAGCAGCTGGATAACCGTCACCGCCCGTGCAATTTCGTTCCCCACCTGAAGCAGGCTGAGCCCTGCGTATCCCGTGGATAAGCCAGGCAAGACCGGTGCCCTGATGCCGGTGGAACAAGCGCTGCAGCAATTGCTGGACATGGCCGACGCCACGCCGATTCGCGAGCCGCAAGTACTGCCCCTGGCCGATTGCGATGGCCGCGTGCTGGCGCAGGACCTGATCTCCACGCTCGACCTGCCGCCCTGGCCGAACAGCGCCATGGACGGTTACGCCCTGCGCCTGGCCGACTGGACCGGCGAGCCGCTGCCCGTGAGCCAGCGCATCTTCGCCGGCCAGGCACCGCAGCCACTGGCGGCCGGCACCTGCGCGCGCATCTTTACCGGCGCGCCGGTGCCTGAAGGCGCCGATTGCGTGGAGATGCAGGAAAACGCCGTGGTCCATACCGACGATCGCGTGAGCTTCACCGAGCGTTTGCGGGCCGGCCAAAACATCCGCCCCCAGGGCCAGGAAACCACGGTCGGCGAGTTGGTGTTAAACGCCGGCACTCGCCTGGGCCCGATTGAACTGGGCCTGGCTGCCTCCCTCGGGCATGACTGCCTGAATGTGGTGCGGCGGGCGCGTGTGGCCGTGCTATCCACTGGCGACGAACTCATCGAACCCGGCCTGCCGCTGGGGCCGGGGCAGATCTACAACAGCAACCGGCGTGTGTTGTGCAGCTGGCTTGTGCGCATGGGCTGTGAAGTGATCGATGCCGGGATTCTTCCGGATGACCTGGAAAAGACCCGCACATGCCTGGCAAGCCTGGGCAGTGTCGACCTGATCCTGTCCACCGGCGGTGTCTCGGTCGGCGAGGCGGACTTTCTTGGCATCGCCCTGCGCGAAGAGGGCGAACTGGCCCTGTGGAAACTTGCGATCAAGCCAGGCAAACCGCTGACCTTCGGGCACTTTCGCGGTGTGCCGGTGATTGGCCTGCCTGGCAACCCGGCGTCGACTTTGGTGACCTTTGCGCTGCTGGCCCGGCCCTATCTGCTGCGCCGCCAAGGCGTGCAGGACGTGGCGCCGCTGCGCTTCGAAGTGCCGGTGGGGTTCGTGTGGCCTCAGCCGGGCAACCGCCGCGAGTACCTGCGCGGGCGTATCGAGCAGGGTCGGGCGATTATCTACCGCAATCAGAGTTCCGGTGTGCTGCGCAGTGCGGCGTGGGCCGAAGGGTTTGTGGAGGTGTTGGAGGGGACGACACTCGAGATTGGCGACCGCGTCAGTTTCATTCCCTTGAGTGAAGTCCTGAACTGACAATAGAGATCTACTGTGGGAGCTGGCTTGGCTGCTGTGGCGGTTTTTCGGTGTACATATCCGTTGCTGCGGTAACGGCCGCTTATGGTTCCGCTCTTACAGCGGGTCACTTTTGCAAGGACCGGAATGCCGGCCCAGTCAAAAGTAACCAAAAGGTCCTCGCCCCACCACTCGGCACCTCGCTTAGGCTCGGTGTGCCAGAACGAAGGCTTGAATCCGTGGGCCGCCGCGATGGGCCATCCTTGGCCCAGCGCGGCTAACCCGGCGTCCTGCCGGGTTACCCACGGATTCAAGCCTGCGTTCGGCCATCGTGGTTAACGGG